>NZ_JAALDK010000004.1 GCF_013366925.1 Paraburkholderia youngii | reverse complement strand
CGCATCTTGCTCAGTCAATGGCGACCCCTTCGCAGCACGCTTCCTGAAAGCCGTGACCGAGGGCCGGCTCGCGAGCGCGAGATCTATTGCTGGAAGATGGGCGGAAGACCCCGGCACAGGGAACGAGGGCGCCAGCGTGGTACAATGTCACGCGGACGTGCAACTCATGGCTCGTGTGGAAGTGGAGGCGGAAGAGGCGTACCGGCGTTCACAAAAAATGATCCGCTCGTCCAAGCAGGCGCTGCGTGTTGCGTCATCCCGCAACGCTGGCTGGCAGGCGCTGTTTCGCAACCGCCTGGGCACCGCGCTCGCCTGTTTTTCGCGTCTCGCCGATGAAACCAATATCACGCCCTCGCGCGCGGCGGAAGCACGCTTTGCGCTCGTGTGTATTCTCCAGGAGCTTGGCAAGACCGCGCAGATCGGCCCCGCACTTGCCGATTTGCGCTCACGGCTCTACGAGATCGACGGCGAGTCGCGCGGCCACTGGCGCGAACTCGTCGATACCCTTGCGTTCGACCTTGCCGTGCAGGCAGATATCCGCTCTGCGGCCGCGCTGCAGGATCACGTGTTCTGGCAGTCGAGCCTTGCCGACCGCGCCACGCATGTATTCGGCACGCCTTCGCGCGGTATCGACGAACTGCTCGCCGATACCGCGCACGTCCGCTCGCCACTGCTTCGCATGCGCATAGAGTCGCTGCGCCAGCAACGCGCGGCGGCCAGCGGCGAGCGCACCGCGTTCGGCAAGCTGCTCGACCATCTGCGCTGGGCACGCGAGGAAAACCTGCCGGATTACCAGCGCACCGCGCGGCTTGAAGCGGCGCTCGCCGCCCTTGCCGGCGCCGCGCCGCAATTGGCGGAAGAAGTGCTCGACCCGCTGCACCACGAGGCGCAGCGGATCTTCACAGGACATCGTCAACTTGAATACCTCTACTGTCTTTCCAAGGTGCGGCAGTCGCAAGGGCGCGGGCTGGAAGCAACGCAGCTGTATAGCGGCTATGCACTGGTCGCGATGCAGTGCCTGCGCGCGGATTCACATCTGCGCGCGCTCGTTATTGAGCGGAACACGAAGGCCGCGCCGCAACTTGACGATGTAGGCGCACGGTTGCCTGCAAAATATCGGCGTGCTTATCAGTTCGTGCTCGAAAACCTCGATCGTCATGATCTGTCGGTCCGGGAAGTCGCGGCGGAGATCGGCGTGACCGAACGCGCATTGCAAAGCGCGTTTCGCGCCTTACTGGGACTTTCGCCTACCGAGTTGATCCGCCGCCTGCGGATGGAGCGTATTCGCGGGGAACTCCTCGACGGGCCGTTCGCCCGCGAGCGCGGAATATTGCACGCGGCCGGCCGATGGGGCGTGAAGAACCGCTCGACGCTCATCAACGGATATCGCAAGCAATTTCACGAACTGCCTTCCGAAACGCTGGAACGCTAGCTTTTCCTGGCCGCGAGCCTATTCGACATCCGTCCAATTCCTATTCCCCATCCGACATGAAATCGACGACCCTCTTCAGGGCGATACTCGTTGCTGCACTCATCAGCGCGGGCGTGTCCTCGTCGACGCACGCCAGACCGGTGCGCTGGCGCAATCAGACCGTGCATATCCATGCGCAAGGTAAAAACCTGACCGACATACTGCGCGATTTCACGGCAAGCCAGGGCATCACCACCTCGATCGCCAGCAACGTGCAAGGCACGGTCAGCGGCGAATTCAACATGACGCCGCAGCGCTTTCTCGATACGCTCGCGTCCACGTTCGGCTTGGTCTGGTTCTACGACGGCAATATCCTCTCAATCAGCAATGCCAACGATGTAACCCGCCAGGTGATCTATCTCGATCAGGCTTCGCCCGCCCGTCTGGTCCGCGCGCTGCGTTCGATGCGGCTTGACGACCCGCGCTTTCCAGTGACCTATGACGCGGCGGCCGGCATCGTGCTGGTGAACGGTCCGCCGCAATACGTGCAGGTTGTGCGGTCGATCGCTCAGCGGGTTGACCAGTCGAAAGACCGCACTTCGGGATCGGTGGTAAGGGTGTTCAAGCTGCATCACGCCTGGGCCGACGACCACAAGGTCCAGATCGACGGCCAGAACATTACGGTGGCCGGCGTGGCGAGCGTGCTGTCGAGCATCTACCATCCCCGGCGCGGCTTAGATAATGCGCCGGCTTCAGGCTCGCCAAGTATCCAGCGCGTGCAGCAGATGAGCGATCTGGGCGGCAACGCCGACGACGGCGGCCTTAGCAGCACTGTCGGCAGTGGCGGAGGCGACGGCGCGCCGCAGATACTAGTGCCGCCGTTGCCCTCGAATCTGAACGCGGGGGCAACCTACGGTGGTGCAGTCGGCGGCATGACGGGTAATCCGGGCGCGGCAGGCGGAGATGCATTCTTTGGCGGCAACAGCAACAGCAACAACGGCGGCGGCTCCGGCGGGGTGGATGCGTCACTGCCAGTGATCCAGGCCGATCCGATCACCAACTCCGTGCTGGTGCGCGATGTCCCGCAGCGCATTGATCAGTACGACGCACTGATCAGCCCGCTCGACGTACGCCCGAAGGTGATTGAGATCGAAGCCAACATCATCGAGATCGACGACGATTTGCTCAAGCAGATCGGGATCGACTGGCGCGCGCACAGCAGCCATCTCGACCTCCAGACCGGCTCGGGCACCACCTCTCAGACCGGCAATACAAGCTCGCTGAATCCAAGCTTTGGAACGACCACGCTGTCGGACGGCACCGCCGTCATGAATTCAATGCCGGTGGGCGGCTCCATCACGGCGCTCCTCGGCGACGCCGGCCGCTATCTACTCGCGCGTGTGAATGCTTCCGAATCCACTACGCTTGCCAAGATCGATGCCACTCCGAAGGTCGCCACGCTCGATAATGTCGAAGCGGTGATGGACAACAAGACGCGCTTCTTCGTGCGGGTATCAGGCTATACGTCGGCGGATCTCTACAGCATCTCGACTGGCGTCTCGCTGCGCGTGCTGCCCATGGTCGCGCAGGAGAACGGCGAGACTCGCATCAAACTCACCGTGCATATCGAAGACGGCCAGATTGCCGGCGACCAGACTGTCGACACATTGCCGGTCATCACCGAGAGCGTGATAAATACGCAGGCGTTCGTCACGCAGGGCGAGAGCCTGCTGATTGTGGGCTACAGTACCGACGCAGAGTCCAATGGCACTACCATCGTACCGGGCAACTCCAAAATTCCCGTTCTCGGCGCGCTGTTTCGCAACAACAGCGATAGCCGCTCGCACATGAAGCGCATCTTCCTGCTGACGCCGCGCATGATCGAGTTCTGATGGGGTCGCATAACGCTCAGTCGGCGTCCGGATTATCTCCGCAGTGGCTGGCACGCGTGCAGGCAATGCCGTTGCCAGCGAACCGGAAATCCAGCACCCTGTCGATGACGCCGGAAGGCTGCACCGCCTGGGCGACAGCGCCGGCAACATGGCGCACGACAGGCATTGGCGCGTACGCGCCGTTCAGCGTTTTTGTAAGGTGCGCCGGCGGAAACACGCGCAGGGGCAGCGGCAGGGCGCCTAAGCTCAGGTGCGAGGCAGCAAGCCGCTCCTCGAGGCTGATCTGGAACGCCATGTGAGGCAATTTCGACGTCCTGCGGCACGGCGCTTGTACAGGTTGCAATGGCTTGAGCACCGTTAAGTTCAATCCGGTAACCGTGCGCGTACATTGTGCGCAGCTGCACGCCAAGCAACCCGTTGAGGCCGAATTTCTTGCGCAGTTTGTAGATGTGCTGCTCGAGCGTGCGACCGATGATATCCTCGGTACTGCCCCACACGGCCGCGGCAATCTGCCTGCGGCTCACATATTCGCCTGCGTTCGAGAACAGCATCCACGCAATGGCGAATTCGCGCGACGTCAGCCGCACGGATTCATTCCCCACCAGGATTGATGCCGTGCGCCGTTCAAGGGTATAAGCGCCCACGGTCACGCAATCGTCGTCAAGCGGCGTCGTCCCCTGGCCAAAGCGGCGCAGCGTCTGGTATGTGCGTGCCGCCAGTTCAGGACCTGTATACGGCGCGATGACGACTTCGTCCGCGCCCGCTGCATAGGCCATCTCAATGCTCGCGCGGTCATTGAAGGTGCCCACGACAATCAATGGCGCGCGACGGTCCGCGTAACATCGGCGACGATCCAATACGGCGCTGTTGCCGTCCAGGCAACGAAGCTCGATGAAGATCGCGCAGAAGTCCTCGCGATACATGGCCCGTGACAGCGAAATGTCATCGTGGAACAGCTGGCACCTGACTGCATTGTCCATGAAATTTTCATTCAACAACTGGAACAGCGAAGCACTGTGCGTCAGGACTGCAAATTTCATGAACAACTCCTGTTCCGAAACATATTGTGAATCCGGCAGTGGTGCAATTTGGATGCGCTGGTCTTTTACGCTCGGCTTTTCGACGCGCAATAGCCAATGGGTACGCTGAAAGACATTAGCGGATTGTTCAACGGGAACCACTTCGATCGCGAAGTTATCGTCCTCTGTGTGCGTTGGCACCTGCGTTACAAGCTCAACTTTCGGGGACCTCGCTGAGATGATGGCGGAGCGCGGTCTGTCGATGGCGCAGGATCATGCGCTGGGTCCAGCGCGCTTCACTCCGGAATTCGTCAAACGCTGGAATCGCCTGGCCTTGAAAGCCGGTCAGTCGTGGCAAGTCGACGAGACCTATGTGGGACTCCTGGCAAACAACGCCGATGCGATCCTGCCTAAAGACGCGACGTTGCGATCCTCGAAATACTTGAACAATAGGATTGAGCAAGATCATCGCAACATCAAGTCCAGGGTCCGCGCGATGCTCGGGTTCAAATGCTTCAGAGACGCGGGGGTCACGATCTCGGGCCATCGCAGGCGTCACCCCGTATCGTTCGGCTAGGTCGACCTGCGTCAACCCCGGTGTTCGCTCCATGCGGATGTTGAAGCCCAGATACTGCTCCTAGTCGGTTAGATACGACTGCATTAGGTTGGCGTTGAACGCCCATCAGTGACCTTGTCATCGCTATCGTCAATCATCGAGTTGATGCATCGCATTCTCAAGGCGCAAGTAGATCTCATGAACCTGCGCCTCAAAGATACCAGTGCGCCCGCTATTTGGAAGGCAGTATACATAAATTTGATTCAATTTCGAGATTTACGATAGGTTTGATGAGCGCGTGACATTTTTCTTAAATAAATGTGATTTTTAGTGGGCGGTTTCAAGGGTGATTTTTAAAGATGCTGGAGGTCGAAATCCTGATGGAAGCAGTGGAGTGGGGACCGGCCAAAAAAATGTATGGTCCGCCCTAGCTTTGCAAGCGGGCACCCAAAAACGAAGTAGTTTGCGTAAATGTAAAGCTCGGCCTCAAGCAGGCCACTGCGCTCGCCGTATGGAATGCGGTCCGGTTTGATCGATAAGCCTTCCTACCTATATGAACTTTCTCAACCCGCTTACCTATTTGCACATCAGAACCATTGATGACTTGAAGCATCGTCCCGGAGTCACCATAGTAGCTGATGGTGCCGAAATCATTCTCAAACCAGCGTCGAAACGAAGCTCTATCTTGGAATTCAAGAACACCTCCGTTCGGATCAAAGAAACGGCCCCGTCTCCTATAGAGAGTTACGTAAATCATGACATCACCAAAGCTGGGCTTGCTTCCAGCAGGCAACGATGATCAATTTGCGCTTCTGGCCGCACCTGAGCTTGCTTCGAGCGGTGTGCTACAGTTCGGCGAGGTTATCAGGGCAGAAGTTCGCCAATGCGTGCCGCTTGAGCCAGGCCCAAAGGTATTCGACTGGATTCAGGTCCGGGGCGTAGCCGGGCAGCAGCGCCATCTGGATTGCGCCATCCGTGCTGTCAGGGTATTCGCACACGACGTGGCTCTTGTGCTGCGCTGCGCCGTCCCACACGATCATCAGCTTGCGTCTGAGTTGCGCGCGCGGCGCTTTGAGGAATTCGATGATTTGCGCGCTTTTGATCGCGCCGTCCTTCGGTACACTTTTTTTGGATCTGTCGTAATAAGTCGGTCTGCTATGCTGACGGGCCTTAATGCGTGACGTGATCGATGACCGAGAAGCTGAGTCCGGGTGTGGGAAAAGTACTCAAACGCTTGCATTACCCGCTGGACGTGATGTTGCTGTGCGTTCGGTGGTACGTGGCCTATCCGCTGAGCCTGCGTCATCTCGAACAGATGATGGCCGAGCGCGGGATTGCGGTCGATCATTCGACCGTTCATCGTTGGGCACTCAAACTGTTGCCGGTCCTGGAGAAGGCGTTTCGACGGCGCAAACGGACGGTCGGCAAGAGCTGGAGGATGGACGAGACCTACATTCGAATCAGGGGTGAGTGGCGGTATCTCTATCGGGCTGTCGACAAGGCAGGCAACACCGTTGATTTTCTGCTGCGAGCCCGACGGGACAAGGCTGCAGCCCGGGCCTGTTTCGAAAAGGCAATCGACCAGAATGGCGAACCCGAGACCGTGACGATCGACAAGAGCGGATCGAATCTGGCTGCCTTGCAAGCGATCAACGCCCCGCGGGATGTGCCGATCAAGGTCCGCCAGAAAAAGTATCTGAATAACATCATCGAACAGGATCATCGGGCGATCAAGCGCCGGACCCGACCGATGCTTGGATTCAAGAAATTTCGTTGTGCCCGCATCCTGTTGGGCGGCATCGAAGTTATGCACATGATCGTCAAGGGGCAGATGGACGATGGTGGTGTCGATCAGAATCCCGCACAGCAATTCTATTCACTGGCTGGATAAATGGTCCGTATCGTATCGGGTCTTTACTAACCTCTCATTCTTACCGCGACAGAACCGGATGTTATCGGGCCGCTACAGCTACCGAGCTCGCCGCCCGTGATGCGCAGGGGTTCAGACGGGCTGCGGAGGAGTCACGGCTGGATGTCGAGGTGCAACGCCGGCATGGGCAACTGAAGCTCGAGCGCGCCGAAGGGCAGCTGCGCGAGGTACTCGAACTCGTGCTGCGCGGCGGGCCCGCGCTCGAACAGCGGCGGCAGGCGATGCTCGTCGCGCTCGGCAAGGAGGTCGAAAACCGATCGCACCGTTCCGGCCACAGCGCCGATCAGGACGAACCGGACCTCGATCGCGGACCGAAACTCGGCCTGTGAACGGGATTCGTATTTCATTCGCGTCGTTCGTATGCGACGGGGGGGGGGGCAGGCGAAAGCGTGCTAAATGTCTGGTTCCAAGACCGAGGGGGCTTTCAATGGCAACATCACCGATTAGCGGAACCAGTCACGTCAGTTCACCCCTTCCTGAGGAAGCTGAAGAGGGTAATCCACCACTAACGCGTCCATCAACAGCATCCGCATCCCACCACCAGCTATCTGGACTGCAATCTCGTCCGAAACGGCCGCGAATCGGGGAGATGTCTGGGGGATCCTCTATGGCTCCAGATTTCGATAGAAACGTCGGGTTTCCTCCCATGCAGCTCGCGCAGACCACCTCTATTGGCCTCCCACCCGTTGCTGTAACGGCTTCCGCCGTGCAGGTGCCGCAGGGGCATCCCTTCACCGGGACCAATGAAGAGTTGGTAGTTCGATCTGGGATAAGCAATGATCACAAAACCAAGGTGCGACATTTGGGAAGATGGCTTAAACAGACTGGAGGCGGCACGCTTGCCGACATTCTCAATTCGTCAAGTTCTACCTATGCCAACCAGCATGTGAGCGACTGGCTGAATCTTCCTCATGATCAGAATCCGTACGGGCGCGACGCCGCGCGCCACCACCGAAGCGGCGGCGGTGGCGGCGGCGTAATGGGGTTCCGGAAAGCGTTTGGCTGGGGCGAGAATGCCTGAATGAAGACGACCCGTTTGCACTCCCTCTGGGGCACTGTCACGTTGGCGAGGTGGTCACGTAAGATGTCACGATGAAGAAGAGAAAATCGCTTTATCACGGCCACCGATTCCCGGCGACGATCATTCGTCTCGCGGTTCGGTGGTATTTCCGTTTCCAACTTAGCCTGCGTGATATTGAAGAACTGCTGTTCGAGCGCGGTGTCGTTGTCAGTTACGAGACGATCCGCCGCTGGTGCGACAAATTCGGCGCGGGCTTCGCACATCGCGTCAAAGCTGCTCGCCGCAAGCCTGGCCGCACATGGCATCTTGACGAAGTCTTCGTTACGTTGCGCGGTGAGCCTTATCTGCTTTGGCGGGCAGTCGACCAGCACGGCGCCGAACTCGACATCCTGCTGCAGAAACGTCGCGATGGTTGTGTTCCTCGGCGGTGCTACTCTCAAGAGTACGGCGCACGTGACTGAGCCCATCGCTTATATCTGGTTCGGCACTCTGACGGCGTGGGCGGCTGCGTTCGCCTTCTCGCGCACGCGATAACTCGGAAAATCGGAAAATCGGAAAACATCGAGCCTGAAGTTGGGCCCATGAGGACGGTACCATGACGACGGAAAAGAAGCCTCTGTTCGAACTCTCGGCTCGTGAGCTTGACGAAGAGTTGTCCGCGATGTTCGCGCCCTACAGGGAAAGCCACCCTATCCGCTGCGAAGTAGGATCTGCGATGATGGCGGCGGAGGCGGCAACTCAACGCGTCTGCCTGCGAGTAGTGGCGCCGCAGACGAACGTCGGCTTAGGCGGCAAAAGTCACGATGCGCTGGGAAAACTATTCAACGACTTCGAGGCGCTTAACGGTTACTTGCTTGAGGGGAGGCCGTCTCGAATCGATCTGGTGCTGTGGGATGCCGCGGGATACATCAATGGGTGGTTTCTCGATGAGCGCGGGCGAGCCGATGTTCGGCGCGAGTCGTGTCCGGAGGCTGTCGCTGGCTTTGCGTCGATGCTCCAAGCATTGGCTCAATATGACAACGACTGAAGGTCTGCACTAGAGCAACGTGCAGCCCGTCTCGCCTCGCTTGTCCGGCTTGCGCGAGAAAAAGCTGAAATTGAAGCGCGTAGGCGAGTGCAGTCACAAGGCTGGCTGAAGAAGGTCACTTCTCCGACCACTTTGGAGCGGGAACTCTTGTCACTCGGGTTCCGGTAGAAAACATGGCTCTAAGAGGCAACTCAGTCGGCATTGACGACCAGATTTGAATCCATCGGAAAATGCAGCGAGCATCGCGGCTTGCTCGTTGCGTTTGGAGCAGGTACTCAATACGCAAGTCAGGTGGGTTCTGTTGCAGTAAGGGTGTCGGGACGAGAAATGTCGATATGATAAGTATTGCTTATGACACAAGGGAGTAAAACTGCTGGGAAGCAGGCGACGGGTCTTTGCCCGCAGATTTCATCTGTCCTTTCCTGATCATGTGCATTACCTCGATGCCGCCGAGAATGACCCTCGCACGGTGGAAGTTCTTGACTCCCAGCATCGGCCGGGTCCGGCGTTTGATAGCCCGATGGTCCTGTTCGACAATGTTGTTCAGATACTTGATCTGACGGACCTTGATCGGCGTCTCGCGATCGGCATTCACCGCATCCAGTGCGGCCAGATTGGAGCTGCCGTCTACAACGGCCGCCACGAGCCGCTTACGATCTTGCCAGAATTCAAGCGGGCGAAAGAGCGTTGGCAGAGCGGGAAGGTGTCTCTGTTAACGAGATTCGCCGTCGGAGACTGCAAGCAAATCCAGCCTCTTCACTCCCCCCAGTTGCCCCGAGCAGGGAGCGCCCAACCGTAGCGGTGGCAAATTTTGAAGAAGCGAGGACGCGAAGCTGGAATATCGGGGGGAAGGGGTTGTAAGCCGGAACCCCAGATTTGCAGGAAATTGTTTTGATTCAGGAGATTATCCGCTGTTCTTGGGTGGAAAAGGGCTGATGCAGCAGTTCTGCGAGGATCCGGTGCGGCTAAAGGTAGCTTGCACGCTGCAATTCAACCATTGTCTTCTCGGCTGTCACCGAGACCCAATGGCGTGGTGCTCCAAGCTTACTCATAGGTCAAGAATTTAGCGGACATATGGTCTATGCTTGAGCGAGGGTTACTGACAAGATCGCTCATGAAACGAGATGGCCGGAGCCTGGCTCACAACACGCTAGAAGAGATGCGCATCCTGGCAGTTCAGCGCATGGCCGAAGGCGAGCATCCAGACGATGTTTCAGCCTCGTTTGGAATGCATCGCTCGTGGGCATACAAGATCCGGGCTCAGGCGCGTGGTCGCGGCCGTGGGGTGCGTGCGCTGCTCTCGACCAAAGGCACGGGCCGCCCTCGTAAGCTCAAGCCTGCACAGGAACGGCAGGTGCTGCGCTGGATCAATGGCAGAAATCCAATGCAGTATGGATTTGACTTCGGACTGTGGACGCGGAACCTGGTTCGCGAGCTCGTGCATCGGGAGTTCGGTGTCACGTTGAGCCTGGCGTCGATCGGCGCGATGCTCGCGCGCTTGAACCTCACGCCACAAAAGCCGTTGCAGCGCGCTTATCAGCGAGATCCGGAGGCGATCGAGCGCTGGCAGCATGACACGTATCCGGCCATTGTCAGACAGGCTCGTGGATCTTCAGGTACGTCTCGTCAACCCTCCACGACCGTCCCGCAGACGTGGCAAAATGGTTCCAGCGCTTGACGAACTCGGGCGTATAGCGGCGCACCCAACGCAGAATCGTCGTGTGAGCCAGCGACAACCCTCGCTCAGCCATCATCTCGACGAGATCGCGCAGGCTGAGTTTGTAGCGCAGATACCAGCGCACACAAAGAATGATCACCTCACGGTCAAAATGACGGCCGGCGAATAGCCCGTCCAGACTCTTCAGCTTGTTCATCGCGGCTCCTCAAATCGGTCAGGGCGACACTCTAACCGATCCTTGAGCGCTATTTGCACCACAACCGGAACTCGTACCCATCCGGACAAAGCCGTGGGCAGCAACTTCCTCACTTCGTTTCAACGCACTTAACTTCGCGTAAAGTGCACGTCAATTCGGGGGGCAGATAAGCTGCGCACATTCGGGTTCGTTGTTCACGAGGAAGATATGGACGGCAATTCATGGAATATATGGGACACAGGACGGTTCATGCAGACCTACGCGGAACTGCAAGAGCAGGAAGAGGTGCGGCAAGAGGAGGCCCCCCCCAACTCTCGGCCGGGGTCTCCAGCGCGCGAATTTGCGCAGCCGGCGGGAGTGATGCAGGGCTTGAGTGACTTGCAGCTTGAGCGGGAAAGTAGGGCAGGGGAACAGGTCGGGGGAGTCTGCCAAATTTTTTATGCGAAAAAAGCCGACATTTATAATGCGGATGACAAAGAATTTGTTGAAAACTTTATTGCCAGCAAAAAGGGGGAAATGGGTTATAGCACGCTCAGAAATCATTTTGCTGGACTGGCAAAGTTGAGTAACGTACTTACATCCAATCAGCGCGATGGTTTCGCAGGCCGACTTGCTGACCGCGAACTGGATGATGTGGCCACGAGACTCGATAGTGGCTTCTTCAAAAGAGGAAAGGTACGAGCCGCACTGGCGGCCGCGCGTGAGTATGCAACCGGTGGTGTATACGAGGAAGATCGGATTCTTATTGATTCGCTTGAGGGGAGTGAATATGACGCATATCGCCGCAATTACGCACTTGCTATTCGCAACTTTAGCGCGTGGCTGAGACTCAATGACTTGCCGGCAATCAATGGGCGCATACACGCGTTGGACAACGATATTGATACGTATCTTGCTGACCCGAATTCAAAGGGGTCGCACCTACGGAAAGCAATCGCGGCACTGCGGGCGATGGGGCTCGGACAGCAGCAGCGCGCTCAGCCGGATGCTGGGCCCTCGCAACCCGCCGACTGGGGGGGGGCCACCTCAGTGGCTGATCAATATGGTCAGGCCGGTTTTGGTGCCACTTCTCCTCCATCATCGTTTTTTGAGGGCATTTCATGGCCTCAGCTTCAGACGCCAGGTGAAGAGGTGAGCCAGCCGTATATGGGAAGCTCACAACCTTTTTGGAACCCGCCGGATCCTTGGCTAGGGGGGGGAGGCGCCTGGGCCTCAGCGGCCGATCAATATGGTCAGGCCGGTTTTGGTGCCACTTCTCCTCCATCATCGTTTTTTGAGGGCATTTCATGGCCTCAGCTTCAGACGCCAGGTGAAGAGGTGAGCCAGCCGTATATGGGAAGCTCACAACCTTTTAGGAACCCGCCGCCGCCCTCTTACGCTGATATCAGCGGTTCCGTGGGCGACGACTGGCAGCACGGCAGCCAGCGTGCTTCGAACGAGCTCGTCGGCGTGCTGGAGAATAATAACTTGATGCCAACCCCTTACGTGCCCCAGACATACATGTATATTCACGGTCAGCGCTATATGGCCACGTGGTCGGACGGCGAGCTTTGGCTCATCCAGAGGGTGAACGTCGGCTGAGCAACAACTACGGCTGCGTATTTTTTCTGAAAACAGAGGGTTAGGTTATGGAATGTAGGGAATAAGGCCGCGACGAAAGGCTTCCTCCTGGAAATCGCGCGGCATCTGGCGCGCATCGACGATGTAGCCGTTCACCTCAAGCATCCAGGCCATGGGATTTCTGGCCAACTGACTGGGCAGTGACCAGCGCGGATCCATGGCGCCAATTTTCAGCATCGCGATGATGGCGCTGGCCTTGGCGGATCCGGTTTTCGGGCTCACCCTGAAGTGTTCGCACAGCACGTCGGCCCGCATGTGCGGCGTCTGATCCCGGTAGAACAGGCCATTGACCCGACCCACGGCGTAGGCAATGCCGCAAGCCCATGAGCGCGCAGGGCCATTGATGAGTGGCGAGGGGCGTTTGCGGCACAGGGTCGCCGCCATGCGGCGACAAAGGTCGCGGTACTCGTCGCTCAGGTGTTGTCCACACACGGCGTCGGTCAGCGCGGTGATTTCGTCGTAGCGGGTCTGTAGCGCGTTCGGGATGCGTTCGGTCGACATAGGCGTGAGTTCAGTAGCCCGGAAAGGTTAGTCCTGCCAGAAGTCGCGGAACCGGTCCGAAGCCAGTTCGGTGTACCGCGTGGTGTGCTGGATGTTGCGGTGGCCAAGGTAATGCTGGATGGCGCGCGTGTCGTGTCCGTCGTTGGCCAGCTTGTAGCCGGTCGCGTGACGCAGCATGTGCGGATGAACCGGAAACGCAAGTCCCGCCTGCTGGCCCGCGCGGGTCACGATCTTGGGATCTGTCGTAATAAGTCGGTCTGCTATGCTGACGGGCCTTAATGCGTGACGTGATCGATGACCGAGAAGCTGAGTCCGGGTGTGGGAAAAGTACTCAAACGCTTGCATTACCCGCTGGACGTGATGTTGCTGTGCGTTCGGTGGTACGTGGCCTATCCGCTGAGCCTGCGTCATCTCGAACAGATGATGGCCGAGCGCGGGATTGCGGTCGATCATTCGACCGTTCATCGTTGGGCACTCAAACTGTTGCCGGTCCTGGAGAAGGCGTTTCGACGGCGCAAACGGACGGTCGGCAAGAGCTGGAGGATGGACGAGACCTACATTCGAATCAGGGGTGAGTGGCGGTATCTCTATCGGGCTGTCGACAAGGCAGGCAACACCGTTGATTTTCTGCTGCGAGCCCGACGGGACAAGGCTGCAGCCCGGGCCTGTTTCGAAAAGGCAATCGACCAGAATGGCGAACCCGAGACCGTGACGATCGACAAGAGCGGATCGAATCTGGCTGCCTTGCAAGCGATCAACGCCCCGCGGGATGTGCCGATCAAGGTCCGCCAGAAAAAGTATCTGAATAACATCATCGAACAGGATCATCGGGCGATCAAGCGCCGGACCCGACCGATGCTTGGATTCAAGAAATTTCGTTGTGCCCGCATCCTGTTGGGCGGCATCGAAGTTATGCACATGATCGTCAAGGGGCAGATGGACGATGGTGGTGTCGATCAGAATCCCGCACAGCAATTCTATTCACTGGCTGGATAAGTAGTCCGTATCGTATCGGGTCTTTACTAACCTCTCATTCTTACCGCGACAGAACCCTTCTGCGTGCTTCTGATAGAACATCTAGCCCTCGATACCATCGGGCGCGCGCACGATCATCAGGGGCCGATCCTTGATGTGGGGCAAGAGGCAGTCGGCGACGGCGTCAAAGTATCGGGCGACGTCCGCTTTCGTCACGCCCGTCGATGGATCAACGATGCGCGAAGCGTTGGTGATTATTGGTCCACGAACGCTTGAACCCGCGCCAGCACGGCTACTTTTCGCTCGTGTGACGACGGGCTTTTCTTCGTGAACATCGCCCGCCTCCTTGTCCTCGCGCAGCGCTTTCAGGACGCCATGCCGGATCTCTCCTGACGATGTCCATTCGAGGAACGATACTTCGACAACTACTTGCGGCCGCATCCAGATGAGGGCGCGGCCGCGCTCAGGCTTTGGAGGGTTAAAGAACGGCGGCTCGCCAACTGGCTTCAGACGCGCCTGCAATTCGCGCATCTGGATGGGCCGCAACGTAGCCTTGACCGAACCGGCGAAGCGGAAACCGCCATCACGCTCGTAGACGCCCAGCAACAACGAGCGAATGCCTGTGGCCGCTCCAGCGCTCCTGCTGATACCGCCGACGACGAACTCCTGGCTTTGGAGGCACTTGACCTTGATCCAGTCGGGCGAACGGGCTTCCGTATAGGGACGGTCGACGCGTTTGCCGATAAGCCCCTCAAGTCCCATCCGGCAGGCGGAATCGAGCAAGGATTCGACGCCCTCGGTGAACGTGTTGCTAAGCCGTATGTGTGCGTCGTCGACGCCGGAGAGCAACTGCTGCAGTGCGGCCTGCCGGTCGCTGAGTCGCACGTGCCGGAGGTCCCGGCCGTCCAGAAACATCAGGTCGAACGCGAAAAACGTCAGACGAGCCGTGCGGCGACGGGCGAACGCATTCTGCAGCGCCGAGAAGTCGGGAATGTCGGCCTTGTTGAGTGCTACTACCTCGCCATCGATCCACGCCTGTCGGACCGGCAGCGCCGCGAGTGCGCCAACGAGCACAGGCATCCGCTCGGTCCAGTCGTGTCCGTTGCGTGTGAAAAGCGTCACGGCACCGTTGTCGATACGGCAGAGCATCCTGTAGCCGTCGAACTTGATTTCGTACGACCAGTTCGGACCGACTGGCGCGCGATCGACAAGGGTAGCGAGTTGCGGCCGGATGATGTCCGGCAGGCTGACCAACTGGCTCTCACGCGCCTCTTCGGCTACTCTCGTTCTACGCGCCACCTCGCACACCTCCCGAAATCTATCGGCGTCGCACTGACTGTTCCAGCCAGGCGCGCCGGCCGGGAAATTGCTGCATCCGGGAGCGCCTGCCAACGGGAGGATGCCATGGCCGCTCCGCGTTCGATTGCTTCGATGACGATCAGCTTCTGGCTTGTGTCGATTCCATGCCGTATGTTCTCGGCGACCGAATCAAAGTCTGCCGTCAGTTTCAACATGCTGCACAAGGATTGCGGCGCCCGGGTGCGTCAGCAGCTCTACTGCCCCGCCCATCAGGCCGTCATCGAGCGTTCGGATACTGTCAAAGGATACGAGTTCGAGAAGGACAAATACGTCGTCTTCGAGCCGTCCGAGCTCGAGGCCTTTGAGGCGACCGCCAGCCACAGTATCGACATTGTCGCCTTCCTACCGTCCGACGCCATCGACCCGATCTTTTTCGACAAGGCTTACTATCTTGGGCCCGACAAGCGCGGCGCGAAGCCCTACCAGTTACTCGCGCAGGCGATGACCGAAACCGGCACCTGCGCGCTCGCCAAGTTCGTCATGAAGGGAAAACAGAACGTCGCACAGGTGCGTGCCGGACCGGACGGGCTCATCCTCCAGCAGCTTCTATACGCCGACGAGGTAAGGGCGCAGTCGGCGATCGGCATTGACAGGCCCGGGGTGCAGCCGGCGGAACTGAAGCTCGCCGAACAGCTTATCGAGCAGTACCGCGTCGATTCGTATGACCCGACGGAGTTTAAAGACGAGGAAAAGGAACGCCTGCTCGCCGCGATCGACCAGAAAATCGCGGGAAAGAAGATCACCCTGCAGCCCGCCGCGCAGCCCGAGGGCGCGGAGATCATCGACCTCGTCGAGGCTCTGCGGGCGAGCCTGAAGGGACAAGGTACGGCGGCCGTGAAGCAAAAACGCGAGGCCGCCGCGCCCGCCGCCGAGCCGGTCGCGCCGAAGCAGCGCAAGTCGGCGCGCCGTACTGCAACTGCGGAAATGCCCGCCGCGCCCGCACCGGCCAGAAAGACAGGAACCCGGAAATAGCATGACCCGCGAAGAACGTTTTCGCATGCGTGACGTGCAGCGGATGCTGGGCGTCTCGCGAACCGTAATCACTCAGCTTGTCGCAGGCGGGTTCGTCCAGCCGGCGCGCGGCCACGGCAGGGAGACGCTGTTTTCGTTCCGCGACGTCGTCATGCTGCGCACCGCCCATTCGTTGAGAAAGGCGGGCATCCCGCCGCGCAAGATCGTGCGAGCACTGGAAAACCTGCGTGCGACCTGGTCGCCCGACAAGGACCTCACGGCCATCCGGATCACTGCCGTCGGCGCCGACGTCGCCGTGCAGGACCGCGACGGACCGTGGGACGCCCACACTGGCCAGTTACTGCTGGATTTTGAGCCGACGCCCGATTGCGGCGGTACGGGCAACGTCAGGGAGATTCAAAAGCGCCGCGCGCCCGACGAATTCGCGGACGCTGCCGCAAGGGAAGCTGAGGGCGATGTGGACGGCGCCGAAGCCGGCTACCGGCGCGCCATTGAATCGGACCGGATCTATCTCGATGCGTACCTGAACCTTGGATGCCTGCTGTCGGAGTGCGGCCGCGACGACGACGCTATCGAGATATGGCGTAACGCCCTGCTGGAAAACCCGGACCATCACCTGCTTCACTTCAATCTCGGCGTGGCGCTGGAAGACTCGGGCCGCCTCGAGCAGGCCCTGATCGCATACCGGCGCAGTATTGAACTGAAACACGACTTTGCAGACGCTCACTTCAACGCGGCGCGCATCCTTGAGGAACTAGGCCAGCAGACAGAGGCAATCCGCCACTACAACGCCTACCGGAAATTGAACCGCGACGGTTGAGGGGCTTCCCGAGCCCGTCGGGCATCGGGCTTGCTGCCCTCTTTTTGCGTCCGATTCGATCAGGGAGGCAAGTTATGGCAGAGCAGCACAAACCCGGCGAGATCGTGAAAACGTCCGGGATCTACAAGGTCGTTCACGAAGGCGACAGCAAGGCAGCGTTCGAAGTGACATGCGTCGAGGGTGAACATTTCCCGCCGACACGTACCGGCAAAGGCGCGGTCTATGAGCTTGTGCACGGTGCGACGCATTCGCACAAGCACAGCGAACTCGGCAGCGGCGACAAGTGACAGACCGAAGGCGAATAAGTGGCCCAGCGGAGACGCTGGCTGATGGCGTTGCTGAATCCATCCCGGTAGGCGTCGCTGCGCGTCATGCTGTGTCGCTCCCCAGTGGTGAATGCCTGCACTATGCATGCGCTACTGGCTCACGGAGTGAGCTACTGGCCGCCCGGCTGCACCCGGGAGCGTGCGAGACCAGATGTCGCGACGCTTGACATGTTGCGGTCTGCTGTAAAAACGTCTGTGTGCGATCCTTCATAGCAGACCAAACATATGCGTCGAAAAGAACCGAAGATCTATGCAACGCTCCGCCGCCGTTATTGCACTGAAGCCCTGATCCGAATGGGCTTCCACTACACGAGTACGAGCGGTTCCGCGCTCGTCAAACTCGGCGCTTTTCGCACGCCCTATGCGACCGCGTCGCGAGACGGCGAATTCTGGCGCGTGACGCCGCTCGTCTCGCCGCGTATCTGGCGTCCGCGCTGACATCAGGCGCGCTCAGCGCCGTACTGGCGGGGGCTGCTCGAGTTCCAGGGGATCGTCTGGATGCTTGCGAGGGAGGGCTGCCAAGGGATTGCGGCGGCGACAGACCGGACAGATGAAATAAACGCCCTCCTCGTCCATCTCTGGCAAGGCGACCTCCAGCGTCACCATCATCCGACAGCCGGTGCATATCCACATGGCGGCCTCCGCGCGTCAGCTGTCTTTATAGTTCACGCGGACGGTATCAGCCAGTACAAATCCGACAGGAAGATCGAACGCGCTCTCGGCGCTCGCAGCTGACACAGGAAGTCCGCCCTCGACACACGCCTGCAACCAAGGCGGGCATACGTCCGATTTTCCGCTTGGCGAAAAAAAACCCCGAGGTATTAGCCCCGGGGTTTTCGAAAGTTTACTGCCGCACGCCGTTCATGCTGCGGCGGCAAACAGGTCAAACTGCGGCGAAACAGGCTTAAGCATCGCCGTATGCGCCGCGTCACTCACACTGTGTTTAATCAGGTGCAAGTCCAACTCGTCAGGAGTCAGGTTCAGACGCTGGGCAAGCCTGTTGAAATACTGCCCCCTCTTTGCCATTTCCTGATACCGCTGCGCCATGCCAACAGGAAGCTTCACGAAGCCCTCGTTCAGCCAGAAACGCGCCGAATCCATTGCTTCGTGATTCTGCGTCTTCAGCATGAAAGCTGTGTCATACGTGCAAGTCACGAACTCACAAGCGGCTTCCGCATCCACCTCAAACTGCGAGGCCTCCTCGAAGTACACAGTTTGCTCCCCCGCTGACGTGCGCGCGTACCAGCCTGCACGCCCTGAATGCCGATAGCGGTTCCACTGCTCCGCATCAAAATCACGAAGTCCGACCGTTGGTGCCTCCCGGTCGTACTTACCTACCGGGTACCAGCCGTGCAATGCGATGTCCGCCTTGGGCCTTGGCTCAACGTGAGGCACCGGGTATCTGCGACCCAGCACGTTGACGTCATGCCACGCTGCCATCGCGGGAAAGGCATGCGGTGCGTAGTGATGCATCGACAGGAAGAAATCGATTGCCACAAGCTGCTGCGGCATAACGAACTCGAACTGCGGATCACACAGCGTCCGGTTGTGCTCCGTGTCGGCAATGACGCCCGACGCCAAATCCCCCGAATGCTGTTCAGCCCTGTCCCGCTCGTTCGCATCGATTGAGAGGAGCATCCTCAACATTGCCATGCGTTCCAGGAATCGATAGGTATCGGCCTGAATCCGCGTGTACCCGGCATCGCTCAATGTCCTGCCCACCAGTTCACGGCGTGAGAGGTCCCACTGGATAGCAAGAAGATAGTTGCGGAAGTCATTCAACGGCTTCAGGTGCGCGTGTTCCGGCTCCTGAATCATGAACTCCATCGACTTGTCGCGAGCGCCTGTGACAGCGCAGAAACTGCAGCCGAACCTGGAACCACAAGCTGCACGTGCGCCACTCTCGCCTGCTACTACACCGCAAACACCGCCATTACCAGCGCGGTAGATATCCGAGAGGCGTGCGACGGTTGCAGGTTCCAGCGGGCTGCTGAACCCGAGCGAAGAATTCGCCATGCATCCCAGCATCGACCAGACATTGTCAGAGGTCCAGTCCCGGAGCGGAGAAAGTGACAGCGACCCCGAAGCCTGCCGTGTCGCGACGTCAGCCTGCTCGTTGCGCTCGGTCATTGCGACGCGGCGCACAGCAGACTCATCAAGCCTGGTACCAACGACGCTGATAATTTCCTTCACGCGGGCAGATGACGCCTGCTTTTCAAGACGCGCGCGCAGTCTGCCCTGTGGCTGCACCTTCCACGAATCGGCGCATACTCTCATCCGTTTGCCGTCTCGCACACCGTTTTCAGGCGTTCGGACCAGCGTGCCTCGCCCGATGGTTGAGACAACGAACTGTGAGGCGAGCGAAGGCTGTGTGACGTGGATCTCGACCGGCAGTCCGCTGTCTTCCACAAACATCGCGACCTCATCGAGCATCGCGTGCAGGAAGTTCGCGGTACTCGGGTTCTCGATCGTTGTATCTGACGACGTGATGTAATGCCTGACGCCAGGCGCTACGTGCTTCGCGCGCCTCACTGCTTCGAGCATCAACACCATCGCACACGTACTGTCCTTGCCACCGCTCACACCAGCGGCCAGCGAATACCCCTGCTCGATATACGACTGCATCGATGCAATGGCGTTTTCCATCAGAGTTTGAATGTCATGGTCCATCGTTCGCTCCAGGATAAAAATGGGAGCTGCCCTTTCGGGATCGGCTCCCGAAAGGGTTAAAAAATCATGTGTTCGTTACAAGGTCAGACCCAGACTTGCTGCCTGTGCCTCTTCGAGCGACTGGTCGGCCGCTGCGAAAAGATCAGGCTGCCGAGTCGCCCGGTCTAGCCGTGGCAACGCGTTGGAATAGCGGCTCGGCCCGCTACCGTCGAAGCTGTCCGCACCGGCGGCCGCACAGATGTGAATGCGGCGCGCCGAGTTGACCCGACCGACATGCAAATGGCAATTGCGTCGACGCGCGAGTAGCCCCCACGCTTCGGCTGTCGATTCCTTCCACTCGGTTGATCCGCCGATGAAGATTCCAACGACGGGCGAGAGATATGGCGCGACGTCCTCCAGTTGCATTTCGTTTTGCACGGCAATGAGCAGTTGCGAGGGCATGCCTCGCAGACGCTCCATCCACCGCAATGAGAAGTCGAGCGACGCGAGGCCGCCCTGAACGACATCGGGAAGGACGATCCAGTCAGCGCGCTCGCCGAGTTTGTCGACGACCGCGAGAAACGCGGACTCGTCAAACGGCTCGCCTCGCTGGTAAGCCGTCCACGCGCCGTTGTCAATCGCGTAGCGCATCCCTTCGGTACGGTGCTCGCCCTTCGCCGAAACGAGGAGACGCCAGCCGGCAAGCGCCAGCGCATCGAGGTTGCGGCGCGTGCCAGTACGACTCGCATAGCCCACCATCGGTGGGCGGTGCATGATCAAACGCTCCTCAACCTCGGGATCATCGTCAGCGCTGCCATCGACGCAGTAGTAATCGGCGTACGCCATTACCGCTTGCGACCAGCCTGCTTCTCGCCACTTGCGTACGGCGCCAGCCAGCGAGGTATAGCGGCCGCCGCGGACGGTAGTGCTGCATCAACCATACAAACTCCACAAGTGAATGCGGAGCGACCCCGGCGGGATCGCTTCCCGCGAGGTCATAGAAAAATAGCGAGGCTGTGTCGCCGTTAGCGGGCCCGGTACGGCTCGCCCTGGGACGTCACTGCCTTCCAGTCATCCAGATATGCTTTTGCAATCTCAGGATGGTTCGACAGCACCAGCACGTTTTCCGAATTCACGCGCGCGGCCGCCTGGCTGTAGTTATACGAACCGGTCTCGACGGTCGCGTTGTCCACTACCAGGAACTTGCTGTGCTGGATGGGGAATGCGCGAACGACAATGACCGGCACACCTGCATATGCGAGTGCGCCCATTGCGGCCGCAGCTTTTCCGCTACGGTCTTCGTCGACGTTGCTGCGGTAATCGACAGTGACTGCCACGTCCACACCGCGCCGCTTCGCATCGAGCAATGCTCTAACGACTGGCGGCGCAGTGAACGAGTAGGCCATCATTCGTATCGACTGCCGCGCGCTGTGGATGGTTTGCAGCACAAGCTGCTCCGCACCGCCGTCCGGCGAAAAGGCGACCTGTACATCATTTGTCGCGCTGAAAGCAGGTTGCGTCCATAGCAGGCCAGCGCCCGCTACCAGCGCGCCGGCCACCGCCGCAATGACAATCTGTTTTTTCATGGGAAGCTCCGTGGTTTACCGGAAAAAGCCCCGGCCCTGAGAGGGCGCCGGGGCGTTGCAATTCCTGCTCAGGTGCAGGTCTTCGGATGACTGCGCGGATACGTGATCAGCCTGCCCCGGGCAAACGCGAAAGTCGCCGGGCTCACCTCGCGGGGCCTGGACGACGATAGGGGGACCGGCGCTTACGGCGTGCGCCTGTGGCTGCGCAGTGCAGGCGCAAAGCGACGACGAGCCTGCCGCGACAAGCAGCATCAAAAGATTTTCCATAGTGGTTTCTCGAAGAAGGGGAAGGTAAAGCGAGAAACGCCCTGTGGGGGGCGTTCCCCACCGGGTTAAGAAAGTTGCGTCACGCGGCCAGCGCCTGGACGTCAATCACGGCGTCGGCTTCGCTGACAAGGTCGGGCGTTTGCGAGATAAAAAACTCCCGCTCATACCCACCCTGCCTCAGCACCTCCCGCTTCATCCGCATGAACTGCAGCTTGCGCTGCGGATCGAGCGGACCATCGGACTCGTCACTGAAAAGCGTCTGGTAGGGCTGACCAGTGTTCTGCGCCTGATAAAGCGCAATGCCACGTGTCAGACACTCGTTGATCCAGACCTTCTGGCCACCGGACATCACCGACACCGACTTGGTGCTATCGGCTTCGGCGTCATGCACAAGGATCTCGAAACCCTCCCGCAGTTCGCCATTTGCCAGCGCGCGCTGCGTGCGGATCTCGACCGTGAAGCGTGTGCCGTAACAGGCAAGCAGCAGCCTGTTGACGGTGTCAGCCAGTGCGGGACCGGCATCGTCGATCGTCAACGCAATGACGCCGTCGTTGCCGAGCCCTTTCGCAAGCAGCTTCCACTGCGCAATTTCATCGGAGAGCCGGTCGGCGCGCCGTTGCGTAGCAGAGAACCCGTTCAGGTCTACATCCAGTCCGTTTGCCTCAGCCTGTAGCACTGTCTGGGCGCGGATCGCACCTTCGATCCTGCCCTCGAGCGCGGCGACTGCTTCGCGATTTTCGGCCAGTTTCCGGTCGGTCTCTGCAATTGCGGCCGTCACATCGACGGCTGCAAGCTGCTTAGACTCCTGCTGGATTCTGAGCATCTCCGCCGTCATACGTGCCTTTTCAGACTCGTATCGGGCAGCTCGCGCAGCCGCTTCTTCCGCGACGTCCCTAAGCTCCGCGTTGGCAGATTCAAGGCCCGTCGCAGCAGCATCAAGGAGTGGCTTGCTGGCAGCGAGTTCAGTCGCCGCCTGCAGATCACGTCGAGCGTCGCTCAGGGTGCGGGTCAACACAGCAAGTTCGCCGCGTTTTGCCGCAAGCTCCGCGACAACCGGAGCCAGCAGGTCGGCCTGCGCTTTCTTTTCGCGATACTGCGCGCGAAGTTCGGCCACCGACACACGTTGCTCTTCTGCCTGCGATCTAGCCTGCAGCGCCTGACTCAGCAACGGACACGTGGCATGCATCGCATGCCCCACGCACGGCACCTGGTCTACGACTGCAGCCTGCTTCGTCAACGTCTCGAAGTGGGCGGCTTTCGTCTGCCCCTGCGTCATGAGGCCCGAAAGCGCGGTCTGAAGCGTCGCATGACTGACCTGCTTCGCTTCCAGATCGGCGATTACACGCTGCAGAGGCTCCAGCTTCGCCTCCTCGCGACCGATCAGCAGTTGCGCTGCATCGCGCTTCGCCGCCGCACCCAGAATCGCTTCCCTGCGGGCAAGCGTCGCCTGATGAGTCGTCACCGTCTGCTTCAGGACATTCACGCGCTGCTGGCTCCGAGCGGCTGCTGCCCGATCATCGCCATCGAGCGTTTTCACGCCCTTGACCAGTTCTTGCGCGCGGACCGATAGTTCGCGCAGACGAGCTTCGGCAGTTGCCGATTCGCCCGCCTTCGCGGCCAGCGTCGCACGCTCCTGAGTCAGCTTCGCAGCTTCCTCAAGCTTCAGATCGCGTTGTGCACGCGTATCGCGTAGAAGTTCGCCCTGTGCAAGCACGGAGCGTTCGACATCCGCCTTACGCTGCCGCTTGCCCGCAAGTGCAGTCAGGTCCGTCTGGATTTCATCGAGCGCACGGCCAAGAATCTTCGCGACGTCGCCGACTTTCGCCGACAGCGCCTTCAGATGTTCTATGCCGAGCATCTCCGCGAGCAGCGTCTTGATCTCTCCCGCGCCATACGACGCGAGCGGCCGGCGGTTCTGCGCGGAGAAGACACTGGTGAAAAAGCTTTGAAGCGAGCCGTTGATGGCTTCGACACAGCGGTTATACGTCGCCGCCTTGCCGTCCGACACTGTGCCGTCGGGCAAAGTAACGGGATGCCACGCGCCGTCCGATCCACGCCATGCAAGGTAATACTCCGCCTTGCCTGTCTTGCCGGGCTTCCTGAACGAAAACGTCGAGCGGTAACGGATACCGTCGTGCTCCCACTCAAGTTCCTTCAGCGCACTGGTGCCACAGATGTGGTCCCAATACGAAAAGGCATCGACCGAAAGCATCGAGGCATGCGAAGGCATGATCGGATACGGATGCAGGTTATCCATGATCGTTGTCTTGCCCGCCCCGTTAGGGCCGACAAGCGCGATCAGGCCTTCCGGCAACGACTCCAGATCGAGTGTGACGCTCTCGCGCCTCATCCCGTCACGAACGCCGTAAAAGCCTTCGAGCGTCAGTTTCAGAGGCCGCATGACGACACCTCCATCGATTCGGACATTGCTGCCATACGCGAATAGAAGGCGACATCGTCATCGTCGGGAAAAGGCTCGACCATCGGGTCGACTCTCTCTGCAACCGCCACAGGCGCATGAAGCTTGCCTGCGATAGCTGCCTCGACTTTTTCACAGGCCCGGGCAAATTCGCGGCGGCCACACGTGAGGAGTTCGTCCCACCCGGCATAGCCGGTCAGGGTACGAATCTCCAACGGGGACCACTGCGTCGCCATGCCCGTGTGATACGACCAGAGCAGGTGCTGCATTTCAACGGCAGCCGTGACAGCGACCTGATTCGCACCAGGCGTCGTTGCACGCAGGACGAGCATCGGGCCGGACTGCACCAGCACCGCCCCGCGATCCTTACCGAAGGGTTGGTGAAGAATTGCGGGCGTAAAGCCAGCATGGTCGACGAGTGACTTCTGGATGTCGCGCACGTCCTGATCGTCCAGGGCGAACACGCGAACCCAGTCAGAACCGGCAGGATAAAGACCAAACATGATTGCACTCCATTGTTGTCAGGCGGAGTGCGCCCGGTAGGGATCGCTCCCCGCCAGGGTAAAAGAAAATGAAACTGCTGAGAAAGGTGAAGCAACGACTACATCGATGCGTCGTAAGACGCGGTGAAACCTCGTTTCGATAGCTGCGATAGCTATCGGAACAGGGCTACAGTTCCACTGCAGGAGAGCCATACCGGCCTCTCCCGCATTCGGGCAGCAAACTACGCTGCAAACAGATCATCTTCGAGCCACGACTTTTGCGCGGCGGTCACGACCTCGACCGTCGCGTCAGGCACCGTGTCGCTTTCTGACGAGGAGACTGGCTCAGGCAGCAATGCTGCCGCAGCGTCGCCATCGGCAGCATTGCCTACCATTTCATCGGTAAGGCCGGCCAGCACCGCGGCAGCAATCGCCTCCGGATACCCGGAATCGAGCAACCGGAACCGCTCAACGATCGGCGCAGCTTCAACGTTCGCATGCTCGGCCCACCGTTCGATCTTGCGTTCGACCGTCGGCTCGATACTGATGCCCTGGGATCGCGAGCGAACGACCGGCAGGATGCGCGGCTCGAGCTTGAGAGCCGACGCGCCAGCGAACAGCGCTTCGATTGCGTCCCGGTCTACCGATTGACGATGCTCCTCGTCCACCTGCCAACGAACACGAACGAACTTGTCGCCTGCCTCAGCAGCAATGGCAGCGAGTCGCTCCATGTCCGGAGGGCCGTCGAAGTCAACGCAGACCGTCTCCCGCGCCGGCGTTGGAACAAGCCACGCTCTCGCGTTCCCCGTCTCAACGTCCCACGCCAGATAGCCTTTGTCACCTTCTTCGCCGTAGTGAAACCGGCCAGGGGAACCCGCATAGGCAATAACACGGCCACCGCGCTCCCACTGCTGCGACTTGTGAATGTGGCCCAGCATGAAGGCATCGCATTCGGCCTCGAACAATGCACCGAGTGAAAACTCGTGATCGAAGCCCGCCATCGTGACGCCATGCTCAGTCGTGCAACCGTTGACCGTGCCGTGCGATACACCGACCGTTCGAATGCCTGCTGCCCGAAGCCGTGCATTGATGCGCCCAGCCGCTGTCAGATAGTCACCCAGCACCGCCTCAAGCCCGGTTGCTGCATTCTTCGCGCCGACCGCGGCCGCCAGTTGCCCCTTGTTGATGGAGGGCAAACAGGTGAACACAACGTCGGCGCCAAGCTTCAGCACGCTCGCAAGCTCTTCGTCGTTGAAGACAGGGCCTGCGGATTCGAAGAAACGCCCCTCGAACAGGCTGACCTGCTGCACGCGCTCCGCAATGAAAACCGGGTGAGTGGTTCCCATCAGCGCGAAGTTACGCAGCGTGCCGGGCGGCTCATGCGAAAACGTGCCTTGCAGCATAAGAACCGGCATACCGAGCGACAGACGGTTGATGTTTGTCGCCAGCCGGTTTAGCGCCGGCGCATGTGCATCGAGCCTGTGGTCTGTCGAGTCGCCGGAGATCACTGCGACATCCATGCAGCGATTGAGCGCATCATCGACCGCGTACGAGAAGCACCGGTCGGCCTCATCGAGGTTTTCCGGTGAGTAATGCAGGTCAGACATATGAGCGATTCTCATGTCGCCTCCTGAAAAAGAAAAAGGCCGCCCGTGGGCAGCCTCAATGGGTGGTGCGCCAGGTGGCGCAGTTGAAAACGTCAGCGGGACAGGGTGTCGCGCACCTTCATCAGCGTGATGCCGAGCAGGTTCGTTCCACGCCAGTTCGCCTTGTCGAGAATCGGCGGGTCGCGCTCGCCCAGTCCCACGCCCCAGATACGGTCGTAAGGACTGGCTTCGACGAGTTCGGTCGGTGCCGTCGCCAGAAGCAGCGAGCGCAATCCCGGGTTCTGGGAAAACTTCTCCCGGCACCCGACATAAACGATCGACTCGCGCTTGCCTTCCCACGTCGCAAGGTCGAAACCTTTCATGCCCCGTCCGATCGCCTTCTGATCTTTGGGATGACGCGCCGCGAGAATTGCTGCCGCTGCATTCTCATCGCCAAATAGCTTGGCTTTGGAAAACATCATGAACTGTTCTACCGAGGTGAAGTCCACGCCGTGATAACTGAACCGGCACGGATGCCAGTTGCTCAGCGCGTCATCAGCGCCGAAAAACAGCGTGAAGTTGTCTACCTTGCGCATCGCTGAATGCTCCTAGAAGACTGTGATGCAGCCGTCACCCTCTCCCCAGTTGATCTGCAGCTTCGCAGGTACGGGTTCGATAAACGACGTGCTCATGCACTGCTGACATTGGACAACGATCCGCTGCGTTCGATCCGCGGTGAAGACCTTGAACAGGTCACCACCACAGCCACCGCAACGCATCTCCTGCAGACCCGTCAGGGCGCTCAGATCGTTCGACATAACGTTGATACTCCATCAAGACAGGGAAATGATCCGCCGTCAGGCGGAAGGGTTCGATGCGCAGGGATGCGCGGTCGAAAACGCTTGAGCAAGTGCCGCTTGCTAAAGGGTTCTCGGTACGCGAAAAGAGAAGAAAGGAGCGACCAGCCCCGAAGGGGCCGGTCTGAGGTTAGACGTAGGTCTTTGCCTGCATGATCTCGTCGTCGAGCGCAGCGCGATCGTCGAGCGCTGCCGTGAGGCGTGCGTTCATCTGATCGACGTCTGCCGGTCTCTCCGCCCAGCCACGCCCGAACTTCAGGTGCGCGAACTTGCGAAAGTCCTCCCGACGATCCAGCTGGTTAAGTCCAAGCCGGTTGAGCAGATCAGACATGCGGTGACGCTTGTCTTCGAGCGACTCACCCTCTTCGGGCTCGCCATCGCCGTCGGCATCTGAACCGTTACCGCCAACAGTTTCGTCCTGCATCTGCGCAATGGTTGCTGAGCCTGCATCTGTCAATGCCTGCGGCAGCACTTCGACGTTGCCACCCGCCTCGATCAGGGCAACTGCCCGGCTCGCGGCTTCCAGCGCCGGCTGCGGTTCATCGCCCGCATCCAGCAATGCCCCAAGATCGATATCCGCATCGAGCACTGTGAGCATCTGCTTCTGACGCACCGCTTGCCCGTTGTCGTCGATCCGCGTGATGTCAAATTCCTTCTTTGATAGCCAGAAGCGCGTGCCGGTCAGCCTGCCTCGCGCGAGCGAGACAGTCTGCATGGCGGAATACGCTTTCTGCAGGACATAAATCGAATTCGTTGGAAGTTCGATCAGCCCAAGGCCTTTCACGTCGGGAATTGCGAATACGAAGTTCGCGCTCAGGTTGCACTTGCGCTCCTGATACTGTGGACACACGTGCGGATCGCAGATTCCGTCGGGAATGTCGTCATCCTGACGCTGGATGATAAGGCGACCACCGAAAGTCCGCCGCGCCCGCTTCGCACGCTCATCGCGCTCGACCGGTGCATACGTCTTGCAGTAGCGCTTGCCGTCACGGCCATACTCTGAGAAATACTGCCGTCCCGTGGTCGTGTAAGCGGCCATCTGGTTGGGCACGTTGCGCAGCCAGTCATCGAAGGCGAACATCACCGGGAAGCGATGCAGCTTGATGCCGTCGCCACGATCCTCGCCGTAGAGCTTCAGGATTTCATCGGCGGTGTCCGGATTCGAGAAGTCCGACCGTCTGCAGGTGAAATGCGGGACGTTTCTGGGAATAAGTGCATTGCGCAGATTCAGCTTCGTCTCGATCACCTTTCCGATCGTCTCGAACGAATCGCCGGCGGCCACCATCTCGTTGTACATCTTGACCGCAGCCGGATTGCCCTGTGCGTTGCGTGTGAGCACCTTGATACCGGGCCGGATCTTGCCAATGATCGGCGGGCGGATTGCGCGCTCTTCGACCAGACTACGAGGCGCGTTGTCGAACATCTGGACGACTGCATTCATGATGGTTTCCTTGCGAGAAAAAAGATGGCGTTCGTGCGTAGCGTGCTGGCCTGGGATTCGATCTCCCGGGCTGCGGCGCTACCGCGTCGTTCGCTGACATGGTGGATACAGACAGAGCGCTGGGCGTCGCTGTACATCGCAACCTGCGCAATTTCACAGCGGCTGCGCCAGGCATCGGAGGACGTATCCGAAGCGGCACGCTCGTTATCGATCTGATGCTTGATAGCCTCGGCAATACGCTCGTTGAGGCGGTCGGGCAACAACATAAACACCTCCAGTTGAGAAAGGCCCATCCGGAATGGACGGACGAAAAAAAAGCCCGCTCCGGTCAGGGAGCGAGCTTCGTGAATCGGGGATAGATGTGACCTACGCGCCACGTCCCTTCCGGGGACGTGGCGTGCAGGGAGCGGCACCGGAAAACCGGAGCGCTCTGTCAGAGGACGTAAAGTCGTCCTCGCGCAGCATGGTCACGCCGCGCAACAGCCCATTTTCGGAAAATACATTCCGCCGCAGGAATCACGGATCAGCCTACTTCGATCGTTCTACCCAGATCAGGCTCTGGAGAGAGAACACCCGAAAACCTGGGCTCGAACGATGTACCGGCGCAAATGAATGCAGGCCAGGGTACGAGTATCACAGCTGAAATAGGGGAATCTGTAGCGGGCAGATTCAGCACAAGAAGATGTCCACACCGGTAGCTATCCGGTCGGAGCATGCCCAAAGGCACGACTTGGAGAAAGAAGATGGACTCCGGGCTTGGAGTCGAGGTCGATGCGTCAGAGACGCGGGGAATGGATTGAAGTATCCGGGCAAATGGCAGGTGTAGGCGTCTGAAAGCTCGCGAAATTGATATAGCTTTTGCCCGCTTGACTATTCAGTGTTCAGTGAGAATTTATGTGAGAGAGAACACATACACCGAGAACACGTTATGTCTGGCTTCGATACGGAAAGGCCCGAGCTGGCTGACCCTGAACGGCTGATTCCCCCTTCCACTGCGACCGAGCCGGTCGCGGGCGGACTGCGCCCCATCAAGCGCCTCACCAGCGATGACCGCCTTGCGCGCATCCATCCCGAAACGCTGGCAAAAACCGAGTTGTTTTATTACTCGGACTTTGCCCGCACGTTCGTCCGCTCCGACTACAACTTCTGCGCAGCAAAGATGACAGTTGCCCGCGGCGGAAAGCTTCTCGCGCTGGAAGCGGAATTCCATACCGCCGAAGCGTTCTTGCGCAAGGCGCTCGCCTGGGCCAGGCGGCTGCACGGTCGCAGTACCGGCCTTGAGCCGGAGCGCGTGACGCTCGAAATCAAGCACCCGATGTCCGGGCGCCTCGTGCGTCTGCTCACGATCTACGACCAGCTTTTCCTCAAGACAATGGAAGCCCTCGTTGGCCGCTCGATCATGGCTCACGACCGCAAGGCGGCGCTGGACGCTGCCGCGGCACGCCTCAAGCAGATTCCCCAGTTGTGTATTCCGGACAACGACCGGTATGCCCCCGAAGGCGTCCTGCTTCCCGACTCCGACGACAGCCGCTGAACCAGCTGGCTCCGGGACTGCCGGTCAGGTTTCCTTGACATTGCGCAGCGTCGGGCAGGCTGTAATCCAGACTCCAGACAACGAGAAGAGGCATCTTCATGGACATTCGTGAAATCCAGCGACTGCACGCTCAGTTCGCCCCGGACTCGATGGTCATCGACCTTCCCCGCCAGATTGCCGCCTTGCCCGGCGCTGGCGACGTATCAGCACCCGAGTCGTCCCGCGCACTGCACCAACGTCTTGCGGGGATCGCGCCGCGCGCACGGCAGGCCACGATCGCCCTGGCCATTGCCGCTATGGTCGCGATGGCTGGCATGGGCGCAGCGTCGCTCTACAAAAACCTGGAGGCGAGCCACGGCACGGCAACGACAGCTCCGACGCCATCGGAGGCCGCCAGCCGAGAAGGCGATGCACTGAACGCGGCTCCGGCGAATCAGGAAGCCCCGGCTTACCGCGAGGTCGATGCGACACCCCCTCACCCTGTTACAGCTGCGCCCGCATTGAGCGCGAGCGACTTTGCCTCAGCACGCTCCCTTGGCCTGACAGCCGACCAGTTCCGCGATTCGCTGAAAGCACCGGCGCACAGCGCGCAGGCCGCCACGGCAGGCACCGCGCCCGCGCTGACGAGCGAAGCACAGCTCGCAGCCGTCTCGCCGATCCATCATGTGGGGTCGAGCAGAGAGGCAACTGCGGCCGCGCAGCAACCGACTCCTTCACCGGCCGCACCTGCCCAGTCCGTAGCGGTCGGGAGGCCAGGCGCACCCGTGCAGAGCGCGACGCAGCCAGCGCAGGCGGTGACCACAACGGCAGAAGCGCCAGCCGTCGCTGCTCAGACGGCACCCGCGTTGCAGCCGGCGCAGAAACCCGCCGATGCAGCCAAACCGGCGCGCCCCGCTCGCCATCACATCTCGCGCCCTCGCGCGGAGCAGAGCGCAGAGTCCAATACAGACGCCAGACCCTCGCCCGAAAACCGTGCCGGGGCTGCCGAAGTGAAGATGTTCTAGGAAGCCCCGACATGAAAAACGAACTTTCGATCACGCTTGTTTCCGCCGGCTGTACCATCAGCGGCGACATGATCGTTGATCACGGCATCAGCTATTTCGGCCTGCTCGACGGGGGCCTTATCTCGACGCAAGGCCTCTTGCACGTCGGCGACGGAGGTCTAATCAAGGGTAGCGTCCAGGGCGACCATGTGCGTATCGACGGTCGCGTCGACGGCAACGTCCATGCACGCGGCACTCTTGAAATCAACGGGCACGTCTCGGGCGACATCATGTACTGCGGCACGATCCGCCTGGGTCCGCGCGCCGCGCTTAACGGCACGCTTAAGCGCGTGGCCCGCATGCTGACGGTCGAACCGGCAACCAGCGAGAGCGTAGCTCCCGAGCTTGCAGCCACGTCCACCGCTGCGGCCACGCAGGAGCGTACCGAGTCGAACGTGACCGAGTTATCGCGCGCCAAGGCCTAAATCAAACCGACTGCTGGCAGCTACCAGTCCAGCGAACCCGTCACCAACATCCACGGCGGTTTAATCGAATGAAAAAGACCCTTGTTATCGTCCTAGCCCTTTTTGCCACGAGCGCAATCGCTGAAGGCAATCCGCAATTCAACGGCGCGCAATGTCCAGCAATCCATGACGCGCGCGCCTTATCGCTCGCAGTGGAAAACGGCTGGGAAGTCCATCTGTCCGACCCGGATCGTGCTATCGCGCCATCAACGGCGTCCGTCCCGTTCAAGGTCCTCTATGAGGTGACCCTGTCGCGGGACGGGAAATTACTAAAGTCGTACAACGTTCTGACGGACAACGGCAAACAAGGAACCGCTGCTAGCGAAGAAATCACCCCCTATCTCGCTTCCTGTGATGCCGCTACTGGTTGCTCGACCGCCGAGTTGCGCTCGAGTGTCACTTTGGCTCTCACGCCACGAGTCGGAGCCGACGGCTCCATTCTGACTGCCTGCAAGATCGACGTATCAACAACGCTTCACGCCGATGACTTCAGCACCACCAGCAATTTCTTCATGGTTCGTGGTCAGGAAATGACAATCTCGCATAACGGCTTGTCACTGACAATCAGGGCAAAAGTTGTCTGACGGCCGCTGCCTCAACTCCCAGCACAGTCGCCACAACCGACAAGTTCAGAAGATCGCCAGGGTACGAAAAGATGAAGATAAGGAAAGTAACCAAATGGGCCGCGGTAGCCGTTTCCATTGCAATGCCTTTGACCGTGGTCAACATGGTCTCGGCCTATGTCGATAACGGCTCAGCTATGGCCCGAGCCGCACTCGTTCAAAACGATGTTTTGCGGCTCGCCCAGCTCGCCGGCGACATACGCATTCTCCCACCAGCGGATGCATCGGCGCTTCTGGCCAGACACGGCCTGAACTCACCCGAAGCACTTCAGACGAAGATAGAGGTCGCACAAGCCAGCTTTGCGCAAACGCGTGCCGACGTGGAAAACACATCGCGCCGCGTCTGGCGCAACACGGCAATTGGGTTTTTTTGCGTAGCGATCACCAGCTGGCTCGCTGTGACCCTGGCTAACGTGCTGCCGCACAAACGCCCAGACGGCTTCGCCGCCGCAGCGTAACTGACCGCCTCAGAACCGACGTGACTTACCACGCCGTCGATTGGGAAGCCGCAGCACAGGAAGCCGCTTTCGATGGGCTCTGTTTCTGCATGCTCAGCGACGGCCGTTTCATCAACCGGCAGGCGATGCCTGCCGACACGCCGCGCCGATGCCGCTTCGATCCGCCGGCTGAGTTCTTGAGCACCCTCGCTGCATGCCTCGCGGACCTGACGGTCACCGACTGATCTGCGTCGGAAGTAGTCGATGTCCACGGCTATACCGCCTCGGACATTCCGGTCGAACTCGTTGATGGCCAGACGGTCGAGGTGCACGCGCAGTACAGGCCTGTGCTGAGCCTGCACCGCGGAGCGCTCTTACGCGGCGACAGAAGCGGTAAAAGGGAGCCACGGGCCTCCATTTTTTCCGGCTGTCCCGCCAAGAAGAGGACGGCTACCACTTCCCAGATTGCTAATGCGGGCATACTTGCAGCCTTTCCTCTTCCGAAAGGTTTGAAATGCGCCGCATCTCCCTTTTGCTCGCATCCGCTACTCTCGCCGGCTGCGCGACGCACATCGTCCCAGTGGAGCAGGCTGCTCAAGTGCCGGCCACTCGCATCGTAGATACGACGTACACGACCCCGCACGATGACGCGCAGCGGATCACGATCATCAGAAACGCTGGCGCGGCATCTGGATCTCTCTCAGGCCTCACGATCAGTGTGGACGGTAAAGCCACAGCCGAGATGGCGACAGGAGAAGCGCTCCCGCTGTACCTGCCGAAAGGCGAACACCTTGTTACCGCGAAGTTTGGTGTGTCTTTTCTCGCACCGGCCTCGCTCGCTCTGACGACTCCCAGCAGGTTTCCGGTCGTCAGATTTGATATGGACTCGGGCGGGGCGCGATTGCAACCAGCGCTCGAATAGAACACGGAAGTTAGGCAGCTTGAGCAGGCTGCTCGATCTGGGCTTCAGCAACGAACCGCGACGCGAAGTTCTTCGACGTCCCGGAAATCATCAGCGTTTCGCGCGCGCGCGTCATCGCCACGTAAAACAGTCGCCGCTCTTCTGGCTCGGTTGATTTGGCATCGGGGACTATGGTGTCTTCGGATCGCGCGATCCAGACGTGATCCCACTCGAGCCCTTTCGAACTATGCATCGTCGTCAGGACAAGCGCGTCCGGAGCGGGCTCGTTGTTGTCCTGCCGGAGGAACAGCAGCCGCTCGGCGAACGATCCGGACAGACGCGACAGCACGTCATACGTCGCCTGGATGGTGCGGACGCCATTCTCCTTCTTCGTGTACTTGAGCATCCACTCGTTGACGCCTGACAGAACCAACGAATAGAACTTCCGCTCGCAGAGCCCCCGCCATTCGGCGAGCCGCTTCATGAATTCGCGATAGTTCGTCGCTACGTCTTCGGGCATGCCGAGTTCAACCAGCTCCGCCCGCGGCTTCTGAACAAGCTCCGCGCCCATGTTGGCGTGCAGCGCACGCAGATGGTCGGCATGCAGTCCCGAATGCGCCAGCACGGCGTCAAGCCCCGTCGCCTTCACGCCTTCAATGATCTCCAGCAGATTGCAGAGCAACGCACCCTCAGGACGATTGAGAACCGATGCCCCCGACGCGCGGTGATACTTCACGCCATACGAACGGCAGACGGCCTCGAGCGGATCAAGGATGCGGTTAGTCCGGGCGAGGACCGCGCACGTCTTGCCGTTGCGCAGCAAGGGCGCCAGCGCCTCAATGGCAGCCTCGGCTTCCATGTATTCGTCGGCGTGCCGGGATGCCTCGACCCGGCCGCCGGCGCCTTTCTCCGCGCGCAGTACCTTCGGAATGCGGTCAGGATTGTTGCGGATCACCCGATCGGCGGCCGCAAGGATTTCGGCGCGGCACCGATAGTTGCTCCCGAGCACGACTGGTTTGGCCTCGAATTCCTTGATGAAGGACTCCATGCCGCGATAGCCAAGTGCCTCGCGGAAAGCGTAGATGCTCTGATCGTCGTCGCCTACCACCGTTACGACCGAGCCTGCTTTTGCGTGAAGCTCGATCCACCGGTACTGCAGCGGATCAGTGTCCTGAAACTCGTCGACCAGCAGGTAAGTGAACGGGTACGGCAGGATGGTGCCGTTCTGCATGCCCTCAACGGCGAGCCGAAGCATGTCCTGAAAATCTATCTTGCCGTTGCGCGCCAGCGCCTCCTGATACGCGCTGTACAACTGCCCGTCGGCGCTGTTGACGTCGCAACGGCCGAAATTCGTTTTGATCTTTTCGATCGTCGGGATGACGTCTTCGGCCTTTCCCTCGAGCCCGAGATCCTGCATGACGCGGATAAGCAGCCCGAGGCGGTCACCGTCGCTTGCAATGTCAGGCGACCGCCCACCGGGACGCTGAAGCTGTTTGTAGGCGAGCGAATGGAACGTGCCCGCGACAAGGCGCTTTTTCACCGCCTTGCCCGCCACGTGAAGGATGCGCTCACGCAGCTCGATCGCAGCGTCTTTCGAGAACGTCACCGCGCCCACGACAGCCGCGCTGTCCTGGAGCAGCAGTGCGGCCTTGGTGGCGATCGTTTTCGTCTTGCCCGCGCCAGGGCAGGCAATCGCCACGCAATTCTGGCGCAACTGGGCGACTTCCCTCTGCTGCGGATTGAGTTCGTCCAGCATGACGCCCCCTTACAGGCCGCGGACGGTGGTCATGAGGCGCAGGTGTGTCATGTAACCACGAACGCCGAGCGGATTCACCTTCTTCAGGAAGTGCACCGTTTCGTCATCGACGTCCGACTGGTCACGAATGCCGTTCCAGACCATGAAGTCAAACTGATCCATCACCTTGTCGAATTTCATGATCGCCGCGAGCACGCGCATCGAAAACCGCGAATACACCTCGACGGTCAGGTCCAGCGCGGGCATCGGGATCGACGGCTCGAACACGAACTCGCCCGCTTCGCGCAGTTCCGCCTCCTTCTTCTCGCGGAAGCCCGTTGCGACGCGCAGCGCCTCATCCACATATTCTTCGATCGACTTGATCTGCTTCTCGAAAAAGCTGTTCACTGCGGTCTTGTCGCCCTCGCCGAATGTCGAGTCGCCGAAGCGTTGCATGTTCACGCTCATGCGGTTCAGGTACGGCCACCATTGCTCGAACAAAGGCTTCAGCCGCGTGTGGTTCAGGCGGACGTTAGCGGGCACGACTGCCGCGCCGGAAAGCTGCCGCTCCATCAACTGTCGGCCAAGCTCACGGCGGCGCTTGATGATGGCGATACGCTCGCTGGCCGGAAGATCCCGGAACAGCTTGCGGGTCTTTTCAACCTCGGCGCGCTTCATGTTCGCGTCATCGGGTGTGATGACACCTTCGCTCTGCAGGCGGTCCGCGTCGGCCTCCATCTGCGTCAGCTCGCTCTCGATCTCACGCGCGCCCTCTTCGGTGCCGTCGTGACCGCCGGCATCGCCAGCCGCGTGTGATGTCTGGTCCAGCGTATTCAAATCGGCCGCAGCAGCAGCGGCAGATGCAGCGGACGCCTTCACGGCTGCCGTCACGGGGCTTTCCAGTTCGGTATCTGCCACAGTGGTGGTACTCATGCCCGTTTCTCCTTGGTGGACCTGTGTCGTTTCATCGTTGGTAATCGGGCACGCACAACGCGTCCCCACCAATGCAATTGTTGCGTCGTCACCGGGCGCAGAGCGCCCGAAACACGCGTTATTTCACAAGTCTTTAAAGGCGAAAGGGCGCGCTTGCGCGTCATCGGCGGCCGGGAAAAAAGAAGCCACTGCCGGACAGCGGAGCAGCAGTCCGGCAGGACGAGAAGTGAAATGGGAGAGAAGCAGAGGGAAAGCGGACCGTAAAAAGCCGATCCGCTTTTATAGATCTTACCGAGCCGACTGGAACGACTCAGCGGCCTTCCATAGCAGCGCGCCAAGAAGTACGGCGACAACCAGCCAGTAAGCAGCAAGCACCGGCACCGGTGCGACGAGCACGCCAAACAGCGTGCCCGTGACGATCATCAGGCCGTGGCCCGCGAGATGAAAGGAGAGCGGGCTGACATAGCCGGCCGCGGCCGCCTTGATCTTTCTGCGCGCCGTGCCGTCGATAAACATGCCGAGCGCGAAGCACAGCGTGCCCACGATCCACATTTTCATGACCATCGCGCGGAACATTGCCCGGTAAGCGAGCAGCCAGAAATTTTCCGTCCACGTAGCCGAGAAGCTCGATATGCCGCCGTCATTGAACCCGTTGAGGTTGCCCGACGCTGCCAGCGTCCGGTGCAGAAGTCCGTTATCCACAAATGAGCGCTTGAACAGCTCGTTCGCCGAGCGGACGGCCGAGTCCGCCCTTTCCTGCCCGACCGACGCAACGAGTGATTCGGTTTCGGCGTCTGGCACCTCGAAAAGCTTGCGGTCGGGAATCGCAGGCATGACTGCAATCGACAGGACGGGAACGAGGAGGAACCAGACCTTCAGATGCGAACCAAACCGGCTAGCCATGGATCAGCCTCACCACGACGAGAAGAGGGATTGCGGCAACCGCCAGCAATCCGCCCCAGAACAGGAAAGGTCGGTTGACGGCGACCGACGCCAGCGCGTAGGCCCGCGCGCCCGCGCCCCATGTGAACCCTTCGGGCGGCGTCGCGTCCGGTTCGTCGAAAGCGCTCGCCGTGTCGAGCGCGCGCCGGGCCGTGTCGTAATCAGCCCGGGACAACTTCGCTATTATCGTAGCGGTGAGCGACATCGTATTCCTCGAAGTAACGACGGAACGCTTCGCCTTGCAGGACGCGCGACGCCAGTTGAAAAGCTGCGGTGCGCTCGGTAATGTGTTCCGGGCAACGCTCGTCGACCATCTCCAGCTCGCTGTTCTGATGCCGCTCCTCGAAAGCGGGAATCGGCTCCAGCATGGGCGACCAGACACTGATCTTGTCACCCCGGCGCGCAACATAGCGGCGCGCGTAAAGGGACTTCGCTGGCTCAAACAGCCCCTGCATGAATGCGACGTGCTGGTCGCCGGTACGCTTGGCTCGCTTGAAGCTCGCCAGCGCCGATTCGATCATCTCTGCGGCCAGCGGCCCCCTGTCTCCAACGAAGCGCTCGCCGACGAAATCGGCAACGCGTGAGCACGCGAGTTCCAGATCCGGCGCAATGTTGAAAACGGGGACCAGCTTGTGCGAAAGCTTGTGATCGCGAATGATGTTTTTGAAAACAGCGGACATAGGGTGTGGTTCAGCCTTCGATAATGGGGATTCGGCCCTGGTAGACGGCACCGCCGGAGATGCGCATGAAGTACTGCAGGTTCGGCAACCGATGGATCAGAGGCATCGGAATCAGTGGCACCTTCTCAAGCTGAAGGGTGCGTGACTGTGATCCGCTGAACTCCATCGCATGCGCTTCGGTCGTGGTGTTCGTGCTATTCGAGATGTTGACCACCCGAATCGCTGTCTCCCCCACCTTGTCCGAGAACCACTTGGCGGTATCGCTATCCTCCAGTCTAAGGATCACCTGGTTGTTGAGGTTGCCCAAAACCTGCAGCATTTTCGCGGCGTTTCCAAGCTTCGCTTCGAGGTCGGCGCGCGCCTGGAAAGCAACGAACGCCTTGAAGCCGGCGCCCCGGCCCTTGTTAAGGATCTGGATAACCTGCTCATTGATTGCCTCGGCGATCTCGTCGATGATCAGAACGACGTCGGGCTTTTCGGCGTAGAAGTTGTAGATCGAGCCGCAGACCGCCGCCACGTCCGACAGCGCCATCGACGCGATCGCCTTCTGCACAATGTTGTTCGACAGCGAATCAAGGCCCATGTACAGCACGGCTTTCTGTTTGATGATCTTGTCGATGTCCCAGATCTCGCGCTCGTCCTCGAAGTCGTCGGCCTTCGGCGCGAGCATGAGGCCCGTCTCGCCGGTAGCCAGCATCTGCAGGAGTGGCAGCGCCGACGCGATGATTCGCATGTAGTGCTCGCGATCGTGCGTGTGCGTGGCGATAAGCCCGTCGATCGTTTCGTGCCCACGATCGTGCGCAGCGAAACGATCCATGTAAAGCTTGGCCATCCCGTCGACGAGCGAAATATCGTTTTTGCGAACGCTATCCTTTACGGTCTGCGCGACCGTTAGCTCCTCCCAGTTCGACATCCCGTTTTCGAGGAAGAAGCGCCGCAGGCCACGCTCGAGCAACGTGCCAATACCGGATTGCGCGTACTTCAGGATCGAGCGAAGGTTCGGCTTGTCGCCGACGTACAGTTCGCCCTTTACAGCACGATCGATGAACAGGAAGGCGAAATCCCGGAATGGCCCTTCTTCCATTAACTGTGCGATCCGCGACGGAATTTCGGAGGGCTGCGACCAGTTCTCTAGCGGATTGAGGCGGATCGACTCGTGCGGCTTCGCCTGATTGAAGTAGAGGAATTTGCGGCCGGCGCGCGCGCACTCCTTTTCCACGCGCTTTTTCCAGTCATCATCGTTCTTGGGGTCGACGATGATCAGCACGTCTTTCGGGTTATGGATGACCTGCGTCGAGATCACCTCGTACGTGCGGGTCTTGCCCGCGCCGGTCGTACCACCAACGAGTGTGTGGCCGCCCATCGCCTTGTAGTGAAACGGCACGCGGACCTTTTTTGGCTCCATGCCGTGAATCCACGACGAGCCTTGCGGCATGCGGTCCCGAACGCTGTCGCGAGGCGCGAAAAGCCGCTCAATGCGCGCTTCGGTTTTGCGACCCATCTCCGTCTTGTTCAGCCACTTCGGCAGCGACGGAATGTCGGTAACGGGCATGCGGAGAATGTCATGCGCGATCTGGGTGTGCTTCTGAGTCCATTCAAAGCCGGTGCCGAGATACATCGAGTCTTCGCGCTCACGCATCTTGCGCTGCGTCTCAAGCAGCTTGCCGATATGGATCTTGCTCAGCCACTTGGTCGAGATCGCCATACGGAAGCTGAGCGCCCGCCATACCTGAATTCCGCGGATGACCAGCAACGCGACACCTACGAGCGCGAACGCCCAACCATAGGGCATGCCCGATGCGAAGATACCTACGATTACGACCGGCCAGACGAGCAGCGGCCGGAACTCGTAGATGGGGCGAAAGTGGTTAATGTAGTTCATGCCGCCGGGCGCTCCATGATCAGACGACCGGCACGCTCTACGATGCAGATGTCGTTACCAGCCGCGCGCAGCAGCAGGCTGCGCTTCCTGAGTTGCTCAACGAGCGTATCGCTCGTAATGCCGTAACCGCCGATCAGACGCTTCTGCACGGCCAGCCCCTTCTCTTCCCACGTCACCTTTGCCTTCCCTGCTGCGACATCGCCAGCGAGCGCCCGGAAGAATTCCCGCATCATCGCGGAGCCCGGGCCGAGAACTTCGGTTAGTTCTTCGTCCGTTGGGCCGGTACCGGTTGGCCGCGCTGGAGCGGGTGCGCCCGCTGTCATCTGCGACGGATCGACGGCGGCCGCCGGCGTGGGCCGCACGGCTGATAGGTCAACGGGGCCAGTCGCGGCCGCCGTGGCGGCCTGAGCTTCGCTGCGCTCCAACGCATCGAGCAACGACTGGGAAAGCTGTGGGCCACCCGAGGCAGAACCGGAGGTCGGCTGGGCCGCGCTGCCGGACGGCAAAGGTGCCACCGCCGCCTCACTGGCGGTCTCCGCGGACGGTGCGAGCGGTACTGCTTCCGTTGGGGCGGGCGGAACCGGTGTGGCCGCGACGACCTGCGGCTGCAGTTCGAGCGCCACATGCACCGCGGACGGCACGTCGAATTTCACTGGCGCGAATACACCGCGCTGCGCCTTACGCTCGAATTCCACCGAAACGTCCATCGCCTGGCGCACCACCTTGTGCACGAGCGCCTCAAATCCCTGCGGACTCTTCTCCGGGTTGATCGCGCCAAAAAGATCGGCAAGTACTGCGTTGTCCAGTCCTGACAGCAGTTCGGGCGTGATGACGGTTTGCGCGAACATCGCAGTGCGCATCCGTTCAGTTTTGAGCGGCGTCGCGCGTCGCTGTACGCGATAGTCACCCTCGCCCACCCAGTTGCCGAACGCTCCATGTGCAGCCGGACTCCAGGCCAGCTGATCGACTACCCGCACGATCTCGAAGTGCCTGCAGGGCTCGTCAAGCGACGAACAGGCGGCGGCAAGAAACACAGCGTAGATGTACTGCGGCTCCAGACGCCTCCGCTTGTCGGACGTCATATCGGCGGCAAACTTCTGACCGCCGGCGAGCCGCATCGCATAAAACGTCGATTCGATGGTCGCGCGGAATGCGCCGCCCGGCTCGGCATGCAGTTCAGGCGTGAGCGGCATCGACGAGAACCACGTCGCGCACCGGCGCAGCACCGACAGCCATTTGCGCTCAAACTCCGCTTCGGTGCTTTCGTTCGCGCACTGCCGCACCAGTTCGATGCGCTTCTCATGCGTTGCCAGCAGGTCACTCGCCTTCATTGGACGGTGAACGACGCTCATGGGATAAACCTCATCGCGGTCTTCAGTGCGCTCGTGCCAGTCGCCCCCGAACCGCTGCCAAACATCCCCGCGAGTTTTGGAATCTCGAACGACAACATCAACAGAAAGAGCGCGAGGTCGAAGGCGAAACCGGCGCTCAGCTGGGTCGCGGTACCGTTCCCTATTGCAGTGGCGACCGCCCCCGAGATGGCGCCACCCATCAGCGCATACAGCACTGCCACCATAACCACATACATGCTCGCATTGATCATCCAGTCCAGCCAGCGCTGGAAGTAGCTGCGGGTGTAGCTCGAAAAGCCAGCCGCCATTGCGATCGGGCCCAGCACGATTCCGATCGCCGCGTGAATCTGGCCGATTGCCGAGTAATACATGAAGACGATCGAGGCCACACACATCGCCAGAAAGGCAAGAAAGAGCGCGACGACGTCCGTTAATGTACCGTTGAAATCGGTCAGCAACTTGATGTTCAAGACCTTCGCTTTTACGGCATCAAGGAAACTACCGCCGAGCGTCGATAGTTGCGTCGATATGTTGTTGTTTGCCCCGCCTCCTATACTCGTCGCCAAGTCCTGAAACCAGGTCCAGAAGCCGGGCGCGGAAGTGGTATAGCCGAGGTACAGCGCAACGAAGATGCCTAGAACCGCAACTTCTTCGAACAGACTCACCCACGCCGTGATGGGATTGTGCGTTCCGGAGAAACGGAGGCCTGCCAGCACGAGCGTAATCACGCCGAGTCCCCACGCGAACTTGTTGGCCTCGTTGAGAATCCTGTTGCTGACCGTGACAGCGGTCGGGATCAGGTTTCCAACCAGCCCCGAGATCTGTCGCTGCGCATCGCCCGCACCCTTGGCCCAGTCACCGTCCTGGCCTGAGAGCGGCGCTGTCGTTGACGAACCAGACGTGCCCGAAGTGCTGGTACCCGAGCCAAACGTTGAGCCATCGGGCAGTGTCATGTTGTCGTCTGCAAAAGCAGCAGGTGTAACCGTTGCCACGCCAACCAGAAAGCAGAGCAAAAGCAACATGCCACTCAGACGCCTGAGAGAGAAGTGGCTCACGACTTATTGCCCCAGTACGTTCGATGTGCCCAGCGTTGAGTTATAGGCCGCCCGCTCCTTGTCCAGCTGAACCTGCAGCGCGGCCTTCGCGGTATTGCGCGATTGATCGTCTGCGGTTTGGGTCGATTTGGCGACGGCGTCGCTCTGCTGTTTCGCGGCCATCATCTGCAGCATGTCGCTGTTCTGGCTCGCGACGATGTCCAGCAGGTGCGTGGTGAGCTGAGCCGTCGCTTCGGCAGTCGGCGACATGTTCAGCTGGTCCTGAATCTCCTGACGGCGCTTGGCGAGCGCGCTCACGTGCGAGGTCACATCGTTACCCATCTGGAACAGTTGCTTGGCCGTCTTGTCGTTATTGCTGATGAGCGTGCTCTGGTCGGAAAACCACTGCGCCGGCGTCTTGCCGGACTGCGTGATCAGTGCCTGAACCTTCGTCGCGTACTCCGCGTTCGACTGCAATCCACCGTACAGTGACTTCAGCGTATCGGTGTACTTCGTCAGGCTGGTGATGTCGTTGGTGATCGAGGTCGCCTGAGCCAGCATCGCGGACGGATCGAGGTTGGTCGCCTGCTTCAACTGGTTGAGCATCATCTGATACTGATAAATCAGGTTGGTGTCCTGGTAGACCTCGCCCTTGACCGCGCCGACGGCAGTGAGCATGTTCTGGACCAGATTGGTCGGGTCAATAACCGGCAACGTCGCATGACTGTGCTGGGCGAAGCCTAGGGTTAGCGCGGCCGTCGCCGTCGCGTAGCGGAGCAGTTTTTTTGTCATGGTGAGAGTTTCCAGGAGTAAGACTGACGTTATGCATTCGCGAGCACGTCGCGCACGTATTCGTCCTGCCAGTTATCGACGCCGGACTTCACGTGCTTGTCGAGAATTGCCTGTGCTCGCCCATCGGAACGGAGGTACGCAAGCGACTCCTTCGGGAAGCTCGCCTGCAGCATGCGAGTCTGTGTCGACGTCACCCACAGGTAGTCGCGGTTGGGCACTGCGTTCGAAATCATCCGGATCTGGTGTTCGGTCAGGCCGAAAATGTCCCGGTACAACGCCTGGTTGTTGATAGCGTCGCTGTTGGGCAGATAGATGATGTTCGGGATGTTCTCCTTCATGATCTCGAAGTTCGCCACGCGGGCCAGCTGACCAAGCGATTGCGTCGCCATCAGCAGGGTCGCATTCAGCTTCCGGATGGTCACTGCCCAGATTTCAAGCCGCGCGTAGAACTTCGGGTAGGTGAAAAAGAACCCGGCCTCCTCGATTTCGATCACGGTGTAGCGCTTGCCGTCGAGAATCTGCGCGATCCGGTAGAACGCGTAATCCATGAACAGGGCGGCGGCCACCGGAAAATTCTGGAAGAGGTCGCCCATCTCGATCGAGAGGTCATCGGAGAGCGAAAAACCATCCTCGACGTGATCGAAGAAGCGGCCGTTCTTCTGTCCCTCTGTCCATCCAGCCAGCCGTTCGCGAAGGTCATCGGGCAACAGCGTAAACAAGCCAGTCAACCGCCACTTGTCGCGCCCATAGGCCTTTGCGAGCGTACGGATGCGCTCGAAGATGATCGATTCCTGCTGCGGAGTGCAAGTGTAGTCCTCGCCCTCAATGACGAGCTTTACCCACTCGGCCACATAAGGCCAGTGCTTCTCGTCGCCGATCAGTGACAACGGGTTGACCGACGTCGCCGCCTCGAAGCGCCCGGTTGCATCGATAAACTTCCCGCCGCCCAGCAGCGTCGGGATACGCGTCGATCGGTCCTTGTCAAAGCGGATACGACGCGCGCCATGTCGCCCCGTCTGCGACATCAGGTAGTTGAGAATCACCGACTTGCCGGCGCCGATCGGGCCGACAACGAGGGTGTGCGCTTTGCCTCCCGGGTGGTGCAGATCGACGTTCTGCAGCGTGCGATGGCGGGTTGGCAGGCAGGTAAGCGGGCCGGTCTTTTTGCCGGACTGCTGCGTCAGCCACTCGTTGACGGTCGATCCCTCGCCGACGCTGCACAGCGGCGCGATGTCGGAGACGGCCGGGGTCTCAACGAATTGCAGGCGCTTCTGCTGATCCCAGCGCCCGGGCAGAGTCGAACACCATGCAGCAAACAGATTGTCTTTTTCCACGATGACGCCGAATCCGGCATTGCCAATGACGCCAACCACCTGCCGTGTGGCGTCTTCGCATTCCTCGGGCGTGTTGCCGTAGACGATGACCGAGATGTTCGCAAAACCGTACTGCTGGCCTTCGGCCTCCAGCTTCGCAAGCGCCTCGCTGGCCTCTTTCGCAAGCTGCTCGCGGCCTTCGTCGTTCTTCTGCTCTTCCTTCGTCGCCCACTGCTTGAGAATCGCAACCGGGTTAAACGCGGCCGCCTTGTAGAAGCCGCGGATCTTGCGGATATAGGCACTCGCGCGCGAGGTGTCCAGAAAGCGGAACATGACGCAGACGTCCAGCTCGGCATCGACCTGCGCGAGCACATCGAGCGCCGCCTCCTGGAAGCCCATCCACTCCTTCACGCCAATGATTCGCGCGTACACCTTGCCGTGGGCCGACTCAAACATCAGTTGCTCGGCGCCAATCGTGACCTGTGTTTCGGTCAGATGCGTGTCGAGCATCGTGACTGGGTAGCGCACGCGGCGCTTGGGCGTGCTCGGATTTGCACGCTGATGCAGGAACGACAGCGCGTTCTGAAGTTGCAGCCGCTTCATCTTCAGCCGGGTGACGCCGCCGGTGAACCCGTCGATGACGGCCTCGAACCGCTTGATCTCGTTCTGAAGTTTCGTCAGATCGAAAACGAAGGCGCTGCGGGCAAGTACCATGTCCTTCGCGGCCTCAAAGAGCGCGACGAAGATGTTTTTGCCGCCGACCGTCATGTGATAGCCGATCTTATCGAAGATGCGCGACAGGCCGGTCTCCGGCGTGAACGCGAGCGCGAGCGAATGGGTGTTGCGGAAATACTTCCCGCTACCGATGTTTGCCTGGTTGATGGCGTCGATGCGCGCGTCCGCCTCGCTGGCGAAGTCGCCATCGACACCGCCCTTCACGCGCCGGTGCGAGACTCGCCACCACGCGGTGACCCGGTGATCGAAGTTCCGGCATGCGTGATCAAGGTTGTCACGCGCGGCTGTAATGTCGCCCGGGTTCGGCGTATCGGCGTCGATGCCGTCGAACTCGAACACGGTGACAAGGGAGCCATCCTTGTCGAGTACGAGCTCGGGCGTGACGAGCGTCATCCACGGCGCAATTTCCTGCACCGCGCGCTTCGCGAATGGCATTTTCAGCATGGAAGATCCTGATCGAACCCGTAGGGGCGCTTGAAACGTGCACTGAACTTGCCGTGCGGCTCGGGTGCGTAGACGTCCGGGTAGCGGTTGTAGATAACCATGACCAGCCGCCACCAGGGATCTTTGGAACTGCGCCAGCGAAGGTAGAAGTGCACAACGACGCCCAGCACCAGGAACGACGGCGTCCAGCTCGTGTAGGTAAGCAGCGCCGTGAGCGTGCCGTTCAGGATCGCCAGCATCCGGTCTGCCCCACCCATCTGGCGCGGCAACGAGAGCCCGCGGCTGACCTTGTGCTGGCGCATATCAGCAGGCGACTGCCATGTGGAAATGGTCGCGCATGATCGGCACCGCGACCGAGGCAATACCCAGACCGACCAGCACGACCGAGAACGTCTTGGCGATGTTGCTTTCCGAATTTGCAACGGCAACGCCGCCAATCACGATCAAGATGATGCCGATGCCGTACAGGTACGGACCGCTGATAAGGTTACTGATTGTGCAGATGATGTCGGTCAGGCCTGTCAACGACGAGTAGTCGCCGGCGGCCATCGCCGCTGCAGAGGCAACGCTCAGCAGTGCCCCGACAATCATCGGCTTGCCTGGGCGCAGCTTTCTGGCGACTGCTGCGGCTGTACTGAAGAATTTCCTTTGCTTCATGTGGTGCTCCCGTTAAAAAACCCGTCGTAGGTCATAGTCGTTGTTTCGAAAGCCCCGGATTTCGAGGATTTCGGAGACGTGCCGCATCTCGCCCGTGCGTTTGAAATGCACCACGTAGTTGAAACAGTCGGCGATGTTTTTCCGCATGTCGTCGAGTTCCCAGCGCGATCCCGGAGGGATGCCGAGCATCGCCAGACTTTCAAGCCGGCTCAGTGCTGTGCGGCCATTGTTCGAGTGAATTGAGGCGAGGCCGCCGTCGTGGCCAGTGTTCAGTGCCTGCAACGTGTCGTAGGCTTCGCCGCCCCGGACTTCACCGACGATGATCCGATCCGGCCTGAACCGGAGACACAGCGCGACAAGCAGTTGCGTTGTGACGTTCATATCTGCGTTGGATAAAAGGCGCACGCGGTTCGGAACCTGAACTTTCAGTTCCATCGTGTCCTCGATGGTGATCACGCGCTGGTCTTGAGGAATGACGCCCACCATTGCATTGAGAAACGTGGTCTTGCCTGCTGACGTCCCGCCGGCGACTAGTATGTTTTTCCGCGACTGCACGAGCGCCTTGAGCGCGCGCATGAGCGCTTCGTTCTCGATGCCTTCCTCGAAATGAATGGCTTCCGCTTCCGCGGGGCGCGCGTTTGCCGCCGAGAACGCGCCCATGCGGACGTAGTCGTCGAGCGTCATCTTCGACTCGCGGTGCTTGCGGATGCTGAGCGCGTGACCGTCGATCGCGGTTGGGCTCATGACTGCAGCAATACGCAGGTTCTTGTGACCGGCGTTGATGATTCCCCTGTCACTGCCAGCGTGTGCGGACTTGTCCACCGATGACGCGAGGGAATGGATCGCGCCCTCGAGGTGCTCCGGGCGCAGGCCAACATTCACGCGAGACATCACGCCGCGGTGCTCGATCCACACATTGCGATGGTCGTTGACCATGATTTCCGCGAGGTCGGGTGCGTCGAGCAGTTCCTTGAGCGGGTTGAGCGCCTCGAAGAACATCGCGACAGCCTCCGCTTTTAGCGGCTGAAGCTTCAGCAAAGGATTGTCGTCAAGGTCGTGCATGCGCGGCTTTGTGGGCGATCTAACATGCGACTATTGTTCTCGTTGGCATTGCCGGGCAGGCTTCAAAAGGGGCACGAAATCGCGCGGCTTTCCCGTTGTGCGGTGGCGAAAGTCGGCCATGATCTTCATCGCTGGCCTGTCCCGCCAGACGCCCATGCGGGACGTCGCCGTTTAACGCGTTACAGATGGAAACCCGGAAAGACCCCCAAAAACGTATAGCTTTCCGGCGCACCGGCGCGGTATTCGATGGTTCCAGGAAGACTCACGGACGAAAAAAACCCGGCACGAGGCCGGGTTGGGTTAAAGAAGCTGGAGACGTCAGCAGATGACTTCGACGGTCTCGCCGAATGACGCCTTCCGTGCCCGCGTGAGCGGTGTGGTCGACGCCCACAGGACCGGGTAGTGCGGCGCAGTGGCCGGAAACGAACCGACCATGTCTGTCAGATAGACCAGAAATGCGGGATTGATGCCATCGGCCGCCACACGGTTGAACGGATCGGTGAACGCCGTTCCGCCGCCACCGCGCACGGGCTTGATCTCCGGCGAGTCGCCCCGCTCGAAAACCTGCACCTGTGTAACCCGCGTATCGCAGTCCATCACGATCAACCGGGCGGGCTTGAGCGTGTGAAACACCGACAGGATCTCCGCATCGAACTGGGCCTGCGTCTCGTCAAACACCGAGCCGCTGGAGTCCCGCACGAACACCGCATCACCAACGGCCGGCGTGTTCAACGAGGGCAGGTAGAACCCCAGATGCAGGTATCGGCGATTCGGCTGGGCGAAGCTGTAGTCCGTCGGCGATGACTGTTGCGCGAAGCGATGAAGCACCGCGCGCCAGTCAACAACGGGCCGTACTGCCTCGCCAGCCACCGCCTGCAGGTCGCCCGGCAGCTTGCCGCGCATCTGCGCCGCTTTTGCGGCCTGCACGACAGCTACCTTCCACTCGGCTTCCTTCACAGGCTTGTCCGAGCCCTGATACTGGCGGACTTCGCCGCACGACGAGCCAGGCTCTGTTGCGGCATCGCCGGAGCCACCTGGTGGTGACGGTGGTTGTGCGCCACTTCCTTTGCCACCCGGCCCCGGCCCTTGCTTCGCATCCGGCGTTCCACCTTGCCTGTCACCCCGGCCCTTTCCTGCTGGCCCCGACGACTGGCCATCAGATTGTGGCTTCGGCGACGGCTGCGGTTGCGACTGCGGATCAGGCTTCGGCTGCTTCTGCTTCGCCTCCTGGTTCAGCACGCCGTAAATCTCCTCGGCGGACTTTCCAGCAAAGCGCGCAGCGTTAAGCACATCTTTCGGCAGGACGAAGCCAGACGACAGGACGATCGGGTTGATCGCGTAGTCGCAGGCCTCATTCCAGCGACGATCCTCGCGCGCCCCGCGGCGCCAGCAGTGACCATTGGCCACATGTAGCACCTCATGCGCCAGTACGCCGCGCAGTTCGAGGTCAGTCAACGTGTCAATGTAGTCGGGGTTGTAACCGAACGACTCCCCGTCCACCCAGCATGTCTTCGCCGAACGGTCTTCGACCATCCGCAGGCGCAGCGCCAGCGCACCAAAGAAAGGCTGCGACAGGACAAGCTCCGTCCGCTGTCTGGAAATGCGCGGATGGACCGCGCCATTGCCCTGTAACGTCACAGTGCGATCCATACAGCCCCCTTAAGCGACGAGGCGCAACTGGTCGCCCGTCCCGGTCCGCTCGATCTCCGTTTCCGGCGCGATCCCCATGAAAGCCGCCATGAGCTCTTCGATCTCCTGTGCCTTGCTGGCCACCTGCGAACGCAGAACGTGCGACTCTTTCAGCTCCGCGCCCGTGTGACCGGCAAGATGCGTCTTCGCCTGTTCAAGGATGTGGTTGAGCTTCGGATCGTTGGCGAAGTTCAGCTTCGGCAGCAACGCGCACAGATCCCGCACGTTGTTGGCCACATCGAGGCGCACGTTGCCGGTCGCATACAGGCGGGAAGCCATCTGCGAGACCGCCTCGTACAGGCGCTGAACCAGATCCTCGTTCGCCGTGGCGATCGATGCGAGCACATGCTGGTCGAGTTCGCTTTTCAACGTCGTCAACACGTTTTCCGGCAGATCGACGCCAAACTGGCTCGCGTCCGGGAACGGCAGCACGGCCATCTTCACGCCAAACTTTGTGTGCAGTTCCGCGAGGGTCGGGTAATCCGCCTCGTTGAACAGCCCATTGAGTTCCGCGCGAGCCAACTCCTTCAGGTTCAGGTAGTCGGTGAGGAACACGGATACCGCAAGATCGAACTCGTCTTTCAACGATCGCACCTTGTCGGCGAACTCCATGTACACCATCGTCGGAAGCAGGCGGACCCCAAGCTGGTCATACTTCAGCGAGTGATCGTAGAAGTAGCTGCGGATGCGGCTGGCGATCGTCAGCACCTCCTTGTAGCTGGGGGCGTGCTCGGGCAACAGGCGCTTGTTGAATCTGCCGATGCCTTTCGCGTGGTGACGGTTCTCGACCTCTTCGGTGGCCTTGCCGTCGAATCGACGGGCGACCCACGTGGAGATCGTGACCGAGCACAGCATGACTTTCGACTGGATGTTAGAGATGTTCATGAGAAAACTCCGTAGAGAAAGGTTATGGATGAGGCAAAGAAAAAGCCCCGGGCGTCGGTTGACGCCTCGGGGCCAAGGGGTTGAACTGCTGAGGAAAGAGGTGGCTTATTCGCCTTTGATGATCTTGCCGATCTCACCGCCCTGCGCCCGGATGAAGGCGTAGGAGTTGGCGACGGCCGGCGAGCGTTGCAGCGAATCGCGCACGAGCAGCGCGGCGAACTCGCGGTGTCCCGCTTCGATCAGTCGCTCGGTGTACGTCACCACGCGCTCGAAATTCGCCTCGGTCGCGCGGCCCGCAAGTGCGGCGGTCACGGCGTAAAGCGCGGACGTCTTCTCGGGAATCGGCGCCGTGTCCGGCGTCGCGAGAATCTCGTCCGGATTCGGCAGTTCGCGGAAGATCTGCAGGAAGCTGACAAGCTCCGTTGCAGCGCCTTCGCCGACCGACCCCGCGTACGAGATGTGTTCCAGATGCTTCGGCACCACGCCCATCGTCTTCGCGACGAACCCCCAGCTTCGGGGACTCGGCACGTTTTCGATGTCGCGCGACGTTTTCTGCACGGACAGCAGATCCTGACGGAATCGCAGGAAGGCAACCAGTTCAATAGGAACGCCTGAGCGATTCGCCCATGCCGACCAGTCGTCGATCGTCGGCTCGAGCTCAACGACCGTCGCAAAGCGCGAGATGACGGGATCGAGAATCCCCGTCACGCCGGCGTTGTCGGTGCGGCGGTTGGTGGCCGCGAGGAAAGTGACGTGCGGCGGAAGAGCGTTTTCCCCGATGCGGCGCGCCAGTAGCAGTTGCATTTTCGCTGCCTGAACCGCGGGCGAGGCCTGCCCCAGATCGTCGAGGAACCAGATGAGAGGGCGTCTTGCCTTCATCGCGCGCTCCAGATCGCCAAACGGCAGGAACTTCGCAGTCGTGCCGTCGGAAGCAGGAAACGGCAACCCTTTCGAGTCGGTCGGATCCTCAACGACGGGATGACTGATGAGCAGATCGTGATCGGTGTCGCGAGCGGTCTGCTCGACGATGTCGCTCTTGCCGATGCCTGGCCGACCGGTGATGAGCACCGGCAGACGCTTCGGGACGTACAGCGAGAGCAGTTCGGTCAGTTGTGCGGGCGTAACTTTCATGATGGCTTTCCTGAAAAGAGAAAGCCCCGAAAGGACCACGCCCGTAGGGACGTGGTCCCTGTGGGGCGATAAAAGAATGCCGACGAGTCGGCGAGGTCGATGCGTCTATGACGCGGGAGATGACACCCAGTTTAGGGAGCGCCGGGCGCGCGCAATGCCCGAATCGTCGCTTTTTCGTATGGCCTTACGCCTGCAGCCTCATGGAACAAGCGAAAAAAAAACCGGCGCGCGGCCGGGTTGGTTGAAAGAGACTGCATGAAACAGATCAGGCGTGGTGAGCCACCTGCGTCCTGGCGAACACCACCGGACGGACGCTGCCGGCGACACGCGTAGCCTGATGTATTTCGATAACACGCTGGCGCGCCTGCGCAGAATCGGCGGATTCCCACTCAGCCTGACAGGCTTCGTCATAGCCCGCGAGCGCAAAGATGCCGCGACGGCGCGCGGCCGCACGCACACCCAGAAGCTTGATGCCGAACACCTCCCGCGCCGTCTGCTTCGCGACGCGGTTGCGCTCGTCAGGACAGTCCATGATGTTCAGCAGGTAATGCACGTCGCCGCTGTCGATCGCTTCCGAGATCTCATTTCCGAGCGCGAAAGTCTCGCGCCCATGCTCCAGCACCGCGATCTGCATCTGGAGATCGAACGTCCGTTGAGACATCTGCCCGGCCGTGCGTTCCTTGCGCAGCCGTGCCACCGTTGTATCGCGCCGCTTGTCCGCCATGTTCTGCCGGTACACCTCGGCGAACTTCGACACAGGAGTTCCGAGCGGCTGGGGAGTCGTGTAGCAGTCAGGCAGGTTGTGCGCCTGCACCAGCCCGTGACGAAACAGCAGGTCGTCGACCTCCTCATAGCTCGGAACGTTCGATGCCAGCCGCATCGCCATCGCGAGCAGCGCAGCGTTGCCCGAACTGATTCCGCCCTGCTCCCGCCGCATCACGCTGGCGAGCACACGAACCTTGTCTGGCGACATCGCGCCGCGCAGCTCTGGCACGTCGATCAGCGCCCGGCCCCAGCTCACATCCAACGTGAACCTGTCGGGCAACTGGCGATACTCGTCGAGCACCGCCTCAGGAACAGCCCAGCCTTCCGCGAGTGCGTACGCGACATGGACCTCATGCCGCCCGTTCCGATGCCGCGTGCGACCGTATTCCGGCCCTGCATAGCGGAACCCGAACCGGCGCTCGCACTCGGACTGCAGCAGTTCGAACAGGTCCAGACGGCCTCGCGCATCAGCCGCTGCCTCTACCTGCTCCGACGAGAAAATCAGGCGGGGAGTCGATGTCAGGTCGAACGCGTCGTACAACAGCTTCCAGTGCGAGCGTCGGATCTGCCACGCAGTCTGCAGAACGCCATTCGGCCGGAAGTAGGCGCCGTCGATCTCATCGAGAAGCGAAAGGAAAACGTCCTGGGCCGTGCCCGGTCGACGCACTGTGAGCGCGCCGTTGTGCCGGATTACCCGAACGGGCTGACCGCCATGCTCCAGCACGATTTCCGACGATTCAAGCGCCAAGACGCGGGCGTCGGTCCTGAATACAGCGAGGACTTCAAGCAGCGTGCCGATAGAGAGGGAAAGACCTGCGAAGGACAGTTGATACACGATTGCTCCGGGAAAAGAAAAAGCGGGCAATCGTTCCCTTGTCGGGCCGAGTGCCCGCGGAGGGTTGAAATGATGGTTGCGCCTTGCGACGCGAGGGAACGGGTTAAGCGACGTCGAGCGCGTTGGCGATAAAGCGCGCCAGTTGCCATGCCTGATCTGCGACGAACACCTTTGCACGCAGAAGCGGCATCACGGCATATCCGCGGCCAACGACATCCGGTATTTCGGTGCGCGTTATCCAGTCGACGTGGACGATCCAGCCTTCGGATCTGCCAATGTCAACCGAGACAGCGACGCGGTTCCAGACGCTGTCCGCGGGCCAGACCCGGTCCATGCGCGCGCCGCTGGTAGCCTCGTTTGGATCGTCGAGCATGTTTGCAGCTACAAGCCATTCGGGCTCAAGTTCCGTACCCCGCACAACTTTGCAGAGCATTGAGCAGACTTCGCCGACGGTCTTGCCTTCGACGTCCAGCCGCTGATGGCATGGCGACGCGTCAGCGCGTCCGCCGGCGATCGCGGCGACGACGCTTCCGTTCCCGGTCGCCGAGGCTACGGCAACCGACTGCTGGTAGCCCGCAGGCTTTACGAATGCATGGTTCATTTCGATCTCGCAAAAAGAAAACGCGCCCGAAGGCGCGTTCAATGGTCGGAAGGGACGAAAAAAAAGCCGCTCCCCCGAAGGGTGCAGCCCTATAGATTCAACGCGGCGTCACGCCGTGTCGTCAGTCATGTTTGCCCCACGCGCGCTCACGATCGCGCTTGATACCGTTGTTGTTGGTCCAGAGAAAAAACGCTGCAATGGACACGCCCACAACGAGAGTGACAATGTTCACAACCATTTCGTTCTCCTTTCATTCCGATAAAACCAACATACCACAATATTATCGCAACTGAGGCCAAGATCGCTGCGCCTACCACCGTTGTCAAATCCAGCGTGGACGCCGCATGAAGGTATCCGATAAAGCCGCCCACGGACGCAGCCGAGAGCGTATGCAGGTACCGCGCGTTCTGCTGCCGCTGGTCTTTCGTCGGATTAAAGAGTTGTTCAACGCCTGACTTGGGTTGGACTGGGACACCGATCTTGCGCAGTCCCCCGGCATCCACTGTCACTGGCAACGTTGAACCGTTGTATTCCAGCACAAATGACGGGGAGCATTCGGTTTCCTCCATCAGATGCAGCAGCGCCTGAAGACGCGGGGGCAAATGCACGCGTCCCGTTTCTTCATCGAGAGTCACCCTATCGTTACTCGTCGTACCGCACGAATACTCGACTTTGACCTTCGCAAGTTTCATCGACGACCTCCCGAAGATGTGTCGATACCGCCTGCAAGTCGAAGCCCGTTGAGGAACGACTGATAGCCACGCGTCGTCTCGATCTGCTCGAGCGGCACGTAGTTTTCGCCGCCACCCGTGAAGTCCGAGCGGCCGCGGCGTGTGCGGAAGCTAAGGGCGACCGCCGTTTGGCAAGGCCGGTCAAGCACGTCGACAAATAGCGTCTCCGTGCGAAGGGAGACACGCCCCGGGAAATCCCGGCGCGACGGCTCGACGACGATTTCATGGGAACGAAGGCGCAGGTCTTGCGCCACGCGGCGAAGAACGCGCGTGGCCTGCTGCTGAAGAGCAGCGGCAGCGCCGGCGCCAGCGGATCGGCGATCCGCATAGAACAGCTTGGGAAATTTCATGTGGTACCTCGAAAAGACGAGGCAACCCCCTTGCGGGGAGTTGCCCCGCAAGGGAAGCGCGTCAAGCTCTGACGCGCGAATAAGTCCGACCTACCTCGTCGGGCTAACTTAAGTTGCTGAGAAAACGCGCCTTGTATGCGTCGAGCTCCGGCCTGAGGCGAGCGAATCTCGCATCGCCATAACCATCACTCAGACGCCCCACTTCCGCAAAAAACAGCGGGCGGGCACCGGACGGATCAAAGTCAGGATGCGCGACGATAGCGGCGAACTCGCGAACATCGCCGGCCTGTGCGGCAACTTCCGCCGGACGCATCCCGTAGAGGTTCACAGCGTTGACGGCGTCGCTCTGAGGGTTCCAACCCGAAGTACGATCGTGCGTAATCAATTCATAGCTATTCATAACAACTCCTCGGAGTTTTAGAGAAAAGGGGATTGAACTGACAGATACGGACTTCAATGCGTAATCCGGTAACCGGACCCGCTGGAAATCAGATAGACGTGTTCGCCGGGAGCGAACTGCTGATCGTCGACCTGCGTCACCACAACGGTCTGCCCGTTGGCGCGGCGCAAGAAAACTTCGACGCCGCTGTGACGCGACATCGCAGCGCTGACGTGCTGAGAGATGAATCCACCAGCAGCGCCCGACAGCGCGCCCGAGATATAACGGCCGCGCCCGTTCCCGATAACCTGGGAGCCGAGAAACGCGCTTGCTGCCGCACTCACGAACGAGGTCAGCCCGGACGAATCGGAACTCGATTCGATGGTGATCTGACGAACCCGAATGATTGTCGCCTGCTCCATCTGGCCGATGCGCTGGACGTCGTATCGCTGATACGTGTTCGGCGAGCCGAAATCAGCACTTGCGCAACCGGTCAGGATCGAGAGGACAAGGGCGGAAAGAAGAACTTCGAACATGGGAAAACTCCGGAGAACGGGGGAGTTTCCCTGTGGGGAAAGTCTCCCCGCGTGGGTTAAGCACTGTCGGCTTGCGGCCGGCGATGGCGATCCGTCATTGAGCCAGCGGGACACCGCTGTATGAAGCGACACCGATGGCTACAAGCACGACGGATGTGAGAAACGACAACATCTTCCACGCTTCGGCGTCCTGACTGGCGTACCAGGCGAGGCTGCGGAAAGCGTGCTTGAGGGTCGAAGACATGAGCAACTCCTGAAAAATTCGGGAGCGCGAACCCTGATGGGAAGGCTCCCATCGGGACAAAAAAGGAAAACGCTGACGCGAACGTCAGCCTTTCAGTGATCCATTCAGCGAGTGAATGGCTGGAGAGAAAAAATGGACGGTCCTCTGGAGGATCGTCTGGAGGTCGATGCGCAGTAGCGCAGGGAATGAAAGCAGTTTATCCGCGCCGGGCCGCGGTCATGCCCACAATGCTTCGGTTTTCAGCCCCTCTCTCACCGGCAGCAAGAACAACGCACAAAAAAAAGCCAGCCCGCAGGCTGGCGAATAAAGTTCGTTTTTCCGAGGGTGGTCACTACGAACTTGAGAGAGATTTCATTGTATCGACGCGCCACAGAGCCAATCCCCCGAAAAGGCACGTCATTACGGCTCGATTCGTCTTTAGTCATGCCCACCAACGGCGATGCCTTGACTTTACGCCCTACCTGCAAAGATTAAAGGACTCCGAGGCGGCGAAAGCAGCGCCCTCGGGTTTCAACTTTCACAAGGAAACCTCTCATGCGCAACGACGCAATCGCTTCATTCATCGTCCTGATTGTTCTCGCCATCCTTGGTGGTCTGTTCTGGATCTCGCGTTGTCTCGGAGCCAGCTTCTCATCGGTGTTCACCGCGGCGGTACCGATCCTGTTCTCGGCGGTGATTGCTTTCGCAGCCTGGCGGTTTCTGGACGACTTCGCCCTGCCCCTCATCGCAGCCTCCTTCGTGACCGCTGTCTCAAGTTCACAGAAGACATGACGATATCCAGTTCGTTGAAACCAACATATCCACCATGAGCACAGACAATTCACTCACGAAGAGCGTCGTCGCACCACATCCCATATTGCGCAGCCTGACTAACAACAAACAGTTCTATTGTTCAATCGGGCTTATCATCCTCGGAACACTACTATTGAGATTTACTAAATTCACGACAACCGATTCTCTGCTGGTGCGTTATACGGTCATCACGTTGAAGGGAGACGGGGTTGATGGCCAAAATGGACGACGCTACGCGCAAGCGGGTGCGTGCCGGTCGCTTGATGTTGGCGGGCAAGACGCCCGCCGAAGCGGCAAAGATGGTCGGAGTGGCGCGGCAGACTGCATACACATGGAAGGCCCGACTCGACGAAGGTGGCATCGATGCGCTCCGCGTGATGGCCACGGGGCGGCCGGCGCAACTGGATGCGGCCCAACTCGAAGGTCTGCGCGCAGCGCTGCTGCAGAGCCCGTTGACACACGGATTCGGTACCGAACTGTGGACGCTCAAGCGCGTACGGGTGCTCATCGAGCGACTGTACGGCGTTACCTTCAGCGAGGTACATGTGTGGCGGTTGCTGGGCGCCTTGGGGTTCAGCTCGCAAAAGCCGGAGCGCCGGGCGATCGAGCGCAACGAGGACGCGGTACTGACCTGGAAGCGCAAGACCTGGCCCGCGCTCAAAAAAAGAGTACCGCCGAAGGAAGACTGATCGTCTTCATTGACGAATCCGGCCTCTCGGAGCGCCCCACACGAGTGCGCACCTGGGCGCCCAAGGGCTGCACGCCGATCATTCAGTACCACTTCAACTGGAAGCACGTTTCGGCCATCGCCGGTCTTACCCGTACCAACTTCGTGTTCCGACTGCACGACGGCGCGATCAGAAGCGCGCAAATCATCGAATTCCTCAAAGCGCTGCGCGCGCAACTCAGGCGCAAGCTGATGATCGTGTGGGACGGCGCAGCGCAGCACAAGAGCCGCGTCGTGCGCGAGTACCTTGACAGCACGGATGGCGCAATCCAGATGGCGCTGCTGCCCGGCTACGCCCCGGACCTGAATCCAGTCGAATACCTTTGGGCCTGGCTCAAGCGGCACGCATTGGCGAACTTCTGCCCTGATAACCTGGCCGAACTGAAGCACACCGCTCGAAACAAGCTCAAGAGCGGCCAGAAGCGCAAATCGATCATCGTTGCCTGCTGGAAGCAAGCCGAGCTTTGGTGATGTCATGAATTACGTAACTCTCAATAGTAGCTGGAATCGGCATTTTCGCTTCACTGTCTCCGGCGAGAGTATTCATCATCTGTTCCGCGACGACAACGGTTTCATATCTACTTTTTCTGTCGTCGTTAGTGACAGAACTTGAATTCAAAAATGAGCAGATTGGAAGAAATTTCGTCTTAGCCATAGCTCTCTACGTCGTATACACCGCCTTACTCACAACCCAATTCGCATTCGCGTGGGGATTCGGCGGCGGCTTTGGCCTTCCGAACTCGAAAAATGGCTTCTATCCGGCGACAGCAGATTTAGTTGAAGCCCTCTACTTCTCCACCACAGTATTCACGACTGTTGGATTTGGCGATTACGTTCCAATTGGTCGTGCGGCAAAATTGTATTTCTGCTTTGAATCGATGGTCGCAGCAACGCACAATGCAGCGTTCTTTTCGATTCTACTAATTCGCCTTACCTCATCGTCGAAAGTTCGTCCGGATCCGCGCCGTCGGCGGAAGTAGCTATCGGGGCTGATACGATGCCCTAGACGTGAGCACCGTATCGCACCCAAAATATATCTGCGCTGATCTGCTTCAGCCTAACCGGCTTATCTTCTACGTCGCGAGCCGTCATCGCAATCGACGCGTGACCCATCACCGTCGAAACGGATTTGCTGTCGACGCCCTTCTCGATCAAAGTCGTCGCAAATGCGCGCCGTCCCGAATGGCTCGATGCGCCCTGTATTCGGGCCTTCGAAAACACGCGATGGAACAACCGTTGCAATGTGTTCGGTGTGAACTGTCCGCCTTTCTGCGACCGGAATAGTGGCGCATCGTGATTGAACACAACGCCATCGACTATTCGACGCTCATCAAGATAGTCTCGAATCGCGTTAGCGACTTTCGGGTTCGCGAGGTAGACGTGTGTCCTTGTTTGCTACCCTTCGTCATCGACCATCGAGGTTGGAGATGCTTAGCGCAGAGGAGAGCAACGCCGTACATCGCGAGCGTCATCAGGCCAGCGAGCCAGCCTTGACCCCTGAAACCCGCCAGCGCACCGGAAAGGAAACAGACCTTCGCCGCAGCACCGGCCATCAGCCAGCCTGCGAGACGCCTGCCGCGCGAAGCGACAGCATCGAGAAATGCATTGCGACGTCGCTCACTCGCAACTGACGCCGCGAACAGCAACGCAGCGACTGCAAGCACCATGAGCAGCCGCTTCCCGACTTCAGGGCCGACCAGCTCTTCGTGATGAAGTACAGCCCGTGCGAGCGACTGAAGCACCGACACGACCACGTAGTGGTCGGCCGCATACGAAGCTGCGGCGCCAGCCACCGCGGACTGGGCACAGCGAATGAACATCTTGCCGACCGGAGTCGACGGTTTTTGTGGGGTCATTGGACTCCTCCAGTTTGAGATCTGAGATTTACCCACATCTTTGGTCAACTGCCTGTTGTAAACGAGTTCAGGCAATGTTAACGTTCGCTTACCATCAAACAAGCGCTGAACAACATTGCCTGATATTGGCGACCTTGAGGACTGGGCAAGCGAGGAGAGTTTGGCATGGCGGAGTTAGGCGATGCTCGCCTAACACAGCGCCTTGTTCAGCTTGCGCGACGACTTGCGCACAGCCCTCAATGTTCGTTGCCGCAAGCGCTTGCAGGGCCAGAGCTTAAAGCAGCGTATCGCTTTTTCGACAACGATCAAGTCGATACTGATGGCTTGCTCGGCAATCATATTGCGCAGACACTCGCGCGTATGCGGACGGTATCGGTGGTGCTGGCTGTGCAGGACACTACCGAGTTCAATCTGACGCATTTGCCTGCGACGCAGGGTCTAGGCTATTGCACCGGTGGCAACGAGCGCGGATTCCTGATGCACAGCATGTTGGCCGTCAGCCCCGACGGTTTGCCGTTGGGTATATTGGGAATGAAGACATGGTCGAGACCACCAGAACAAGCTGGTAAGGCAAGTCAGCGCAAGAAGCGATCAATACGAGAGAAGGAAAGTGCGAAATGGATGGAGGGCATCGAGCACCTCGCCGCCCTGCACCAACATTGTCCACAGACTCGTATTGTCGGAGTGTGTGATCGCGAGGGCGATGTCTACGACACCTTCGTGGCGCCGCGACCGAGAGGCGTCGACTGGCTCGTACGCGCTGCATGGAATCGGCGCGTCGCCCACCCCGAGAAGTACCTGTGGGAGACTGTTGCGGCTTCTCCTCCACTCGGCGAGACTGAACTTCAGGTACCGGCTAGCCGCACGCATACGACGCGTACTGCGCGGCTGACATTGCGCTGTACGTGCGTGGAACTGAAGCCGCCCCGGAATCGGCCAGGTGCACTACCAACGGTGGAAGTATTTGCGATTCAGGCGCTGGAGACCCATCCTCCCGAGGGTATTCAACCAATTGAATGGATGTTGCTGTGTTCAGTGCCAACGCACACTCTCGACGAAGTGCTTGAACGGATTGCATGGTACGCACGACGCTGGACAATTGAATCGTGGCATCGCGTTCTCAAAAGTGGTTGCCGGATCGAAGCAAGGCAATTCGGTACTCTCGAACGATTTGTACGCGCCACAGCGCTATTTGCGGTAGTCAGCTGGCGCATTCTCTACGCGACATTGCTCTCACGATTGGATGGCGAGCTGCCGTGCGAAGTGCTATTGCAGCCTGTCGAGTGGCGCGCGCTTTATTGCCGCGTCCACAGCACTACGGCGTTACCTGAGCACGTCCCATCGCTGGCTCAAGTCATGTTATGGATCGCCAGGCTTGGGGGCTATCTCGATCGTTCGAATGATCGCCCGCCAGGGCCAACCGTTACCTGGCGTGGCTTCCTTGCCTTGCATGAGATCACCGAGATGTACCGTATTTTTCGACAAAACGAATGAATTGCTCCGACAATTTGTGGGTAAACTTCAGAGTTTGAGATGGGGAATTTGATGCCCCGCCGAAGCGGGGACATCAGAGAGGTATAGCGCCGCGCCTTGAACGGGTGCGGTTCAGTCGGAGACCCTGGCCTTTGCAGGCTTGCGGGCCTTTTTCACAGGCAGCTTTGGCGCGTCATAGCCAAAGCGCGCCCATGCCGCCGGGTCGATGGGAATCGGATTCGTTCGCCCCGTTGCGAGGTTCACGAATACGCCCGAGAAATTGAGGCCACCGTTGCGAAACAGCGACCACAACAGATTGAACGCCTGCACCGAGATCGCCTGATTGATGACGAGCGACTGCTTGCGCAGTGCATCGGCCATCGAGCAGGACGGCGCATCGTCGCCCTTGTCATTCTTCGGATTCAGCAGGTCGGGGAACAGGTCGCCCACATGGGGCAACCTGTCATGCCGCGCCTTGCCGAACTCGCCGAGAATGACCTGGCCACGATCCGTCTCGTTGCCGCAGTCGAGGTAATAGCGAACGTTGCCGCGCTTCGCAGCCTGCGCGATCGCGTGACGCGCACGCCGCGAATCGACGCAGCCGATCACCATGTCACCGTATAGATTCAGCTTCGAATCGACGCGTCGCGGCTCGGCCTTCCAGTTCGTGCCCATCAGCAGGTTCAGGCGATTCACCAGCAACGTCGCCTTGTACTGGCCGACGTCGTTGGGATAGAAGCCCTGCCTGCCAACGTTGAACTCGCTGACCGTGTCGTCGTCGTAGACTAGGCACTCGATTCCGCCCGGGTGCCCGAGCTCGATCATTGCGTGATGCAATCGCGCGAGAGAGGGAAGCAAGGCGCTGCCGGTACCGCCAGCGCCCACAACCACCACCTTCCACGGTCCGCTCAGCATGTGCGGCGGTGTCGTATGCAAAAGCGTCATACGACCTCCGCAGCCGACGCAGCCAACGCTGCCGTCCAGCGCTCCGGTACAGCGCGCTGGACCTCGAAACGGCCCTTCGCGCACAACCGCAGCGCGACAGACGGCACCTGATGGCAGTGACCGAGCACCAGCGACAGCTTCACATCGTGTTGATCGTCGCGATCATCGGTCGATGAGAAGTACGCCCTGCCGCGACCATGCGAATGACAGTCGACCACCAGCCATTCGTCATCGCCAAGTTGCGGACGCTCGTAATGAAGGTGCGTCGGACTATGCGACAACGAAGGGAGCGGCACCAGCCGGAACGCGCCTGTCGACGCATTCCATGTGATCCACGCGCCGACCTCATTGGGCAACGCTGCGCGAGCCATACGCGCGAAACCGGCCACCAGATCGGCCGGCACCGCGCCGCAGCGCACTTCCGTCGAGTCAGCTGCCTCGCCATACGGAACAGGCGTATGCCAGCTGAACGAGCCCAGATGGCGCACCAGCCGTATCCACGGACGGTCGATTTCGAGAAACACGCCGTTGGACGCAATCAGCAGCCGCTCCCCCGATGCGGACATCGGGACAACCGGCTCACGCGTCGGCACCATGACGGACGGGAACGAGGCCTGTAACACCTGATCGACTGGATTCATTCCTGACCTCCAATCTCTCCGGCGACGAGCTTGCCCGCCGTGGCGTCTTTCATCGGCACCAGCACATCGACCGGGAAAGCCTCGAAGCTGCCGTCCAGCATGTCTTTCCAGAACGCGTAGAAGCCGTTCTTGTACTCGACACGCTTGCCGCCGTGATTCGGGTGCGTGAACGCGGACGCGAAGAAAGCTTCCTCCCATCCGGCGATCGCCGAAACCTCGATGCGCCGCGGGACATTGGCCGAACCAATGCAGATCTTGCCCCGGTCCCACGTGTTGAAGTACGGAGGCTCGAAAAGCGCCGTCGATGGTTCGGGTCTGCTGTCGCCTTTCAGCGCGAAGACCCGAAAGCCGTTCGTGCTGGCCTGAAACACCTGCCCCGGATGCGGCACCACCGCACTGCGCTCGCCAAGCTCCTCGCACTTGAAAAACACGCGTCGCAAAGCCGGCGCGCACCACCACGTCACCGCAGCCGACGTCACACCAAGCACTGTGGCCTGGAGGAAATCAGCTTTGGGTGCGGCATTGCGATCGAGCTGCACGAGCGCATCGATGAGCGCCTTGCGATCCAGCGGCCGGCCTGCACCGATGATCGGGCGTCCGGTCTTGCGCTCTGCAGTGACGGGATGCGCCGTTGCATAGTGCGAGCCGTTCGGACCTGTGTAGAGCAAAAGGGCCGATGACAACGTCACGTCGTGACCCGTCTGGCCAATCGAAACACCATTCATGGGAAAGCTCCTAGTTAGGGTCCACCACCAGCGCCATCAGGCGATCGAGGTGATGAAGCATGCGTAATCCGAGGCCCCATTGCGCGTACTGCGCGCGGATGCCCCGTCGTGTGTCGGAAAAGGAAATGAAACGGCTGTACTCGGACGATTCGCCTGCCGAGAACGCGTTGTTCATGTGGTCGTCGAGCAGTTCGCCCATCCGCTCGTTTTGCGAGAGGACGAACGTGCAACCGGAGTAAATGGGCTGTGCGTCATAGCCGTCAGCCAGGCAGTCGGACTTCCCAGCCTTGCTCAACAGCTGCTTCAGGACCAGCAGGTGATCACAAACCCGTGCAACCATGCCCGGTGAGTCCGCGCGCAACTGCCGCAATTCGTTGTCTGAAAGGACGGACGAGCGAACGCGGCGCCCTTCAACTTTCCCCGGCACACGGATCTCGTCGGGACAAAGCAGCGGCCGCAACTCGGACGGGAGATAGCGATCAACCACCTCGGCGTCGTCGCCGTACACGTCATTCAGCCACGCTCGCACGTCTTCGTCTGTCGCACTTTCGTTACCCTCCCAGTGCAGGCACGAGGCCTCGCAAAGGAACCAGCCGGGGGTACGGACGAGGACCGTCTTGCCGGAAACGCGATCGACGATATTGGAAATCGTGTGTAGCAAAAGCGGATGGGCACGGCGCAGCGGTTCTGCAAAGGCTCCCACCTCGTGCACCCACTCGTCGGTTGACTTCACGCCCAGATGCAACGACGTGCGAGGCTTGAAATCATCGTGCTCATACTGATGCTGGATGGCATCGATGACGGCGTTGGTGTCACAAAGCTCCAGTCCGAAGGACAGGAAGCGAAGCGGCGCAGGCAACTGCCGGCGCACCCACGCAAAGAATGCCTGCCGGAAAGCGTCGACCGGGCTGACTGGCGCTTCCACATCTTCCGCCCGAAGCGGACCGTGCCGGAACTGCTCGAGCACGATCGCATCAAGTGACTCATCGTTGCGCCATTTGACCGACGCACTCGCGGGCACTTCCTCACACACATCCGGCAGCGTCAGAACACAATCGGCAGGTCGATACTGGGCAACGGCAGTGACTGGCGGTTGCCAGGACGCACCGACGCCCGCATCGACCGCTCTATCAGTGAATGAAGGATCGAACAGCATTGGCGAACCTCGTCGTCATATAAAAAAACCGCCCTCTCGGGCGGTTCCTGATTGAACCCGTTGGCCGGGTCGGCAAGAGCCTTGAGAAGCGTCTGCTTACGCATACGAACCCTTGGCGCCGGCCGCGCGGACAAACTTGTAGGTCGCGACATCTCCCGAGATCTCGGGACCATCGACGGACGCAGTCGTCAGCTCGGGGTACTGCGCCGAGTAGAGATCGCGAACGTCTTCGGGCGAGAACGCCGGGCCGGGATCGGCAAATGCAACGCCGTTGTAAGAGAACTGGCGAACGAGCGCGGTGATCGAAATCGACATGACCGTCCCTCCTTAGAACAGCGAAGCGAGGTCGGTGCCGCTCGAAACAGGCTCAGCAGCCGCTGGAGCGTCCGCTTTGCCTTCGTTCCCGGCGGCCGGCGCATCCGATTCCGACGATTCACTGTCGTCATCCTCTGCATCCTCGTCGGGTGACGTCCTGGCCGCGGCTGGCGTACTTCTGCCAGCCTTGCCCGAGAGAGCTTTGGTCGCTTTGGTGACTTGGGCTTTTTGCGCCTCACCGAGGATCGCCGTCGTCGCAGCCACCTGCTCAGCCAGCGACGCATGAGCGCCGGTGTACGTCGCCAGATGTTCGGCAAAGCCGGCATCCAGTTCCGCCGCCGTCGCGGTCATGACGAGCGGTTGACGCAACGCCGTGTCTTTCGCCTCGCCTTCCGGCATGATGACCACAACCATCGCATCACCCTTCATCTTCAGAGCCAGCTTCAGCCCACCGCACGACTTCAACAGCGCTTCAAGTTCAACAAACATAAAAACTCCACAAATAAAAAAGGACCGCCCGAGGCAGTCCATGAAAGGAATGAAGCGGGCAGGACCTGTCCGCTTCGATCGATGCGCGAGAGCGCGCGTTAATACTTCAGAACCTTCGGAACCTTGCCGGTGTAGTCGAAGCCTTTGACGTTGAGCAGCGCATCGATGACTTCCGCCTTCGATTTGCTGAACACCTTCTTGAACTCGTCGCCGAGCGCGGCACGAATGCCAAGCGCGTCGGCCACCACCATCATTTCCGACTTCGTGATCAGTTCCAGAAACTCCTTGCAGAGCTTCCAGTGCTGGTTGAGGTCGAGCCGATGATGACGGCACAGGCTGGTCAGATGATGAACGTCCAGACCCTGAATCGCCGCGACCGTGACGCCGGTGACAGCAAGCGCAAGCTTCGCCTCATCAGCGGCGGCCACAGACGTCGCAGCTTTGGCCACGTCCGACACCGCGATCTTTTCTTCGGTCAGCTTTTCCCAGATGCCCTTCAACGTCGAGTCATCGACGCAGCGGGCCTGTCCGGCGAGAGCGATCGAGACGAGGTATCGCTGGGCCAGCCCAGGATTCTGGCCAACCTCACGACGCAGGGCTTTACGCCACAGCGCCACGCGATACGTCTTGATGCGGTCCGATTCGGCAACGACTGTCGCCGGCGGATTGCTCGTCGTCGACTGGGCGGTGCCGGAAGCCTTGGCAGCAGGCTTCGCTGCACCGGTTCCGCCGCCCTTCGCTTCAGGCTTCGGCTCGGCAGCAGCTTTTTCAGCCTGCAGGCGCTTCGCAACCATCTTCATGTTGCATGACGGTATCGAAGCACTGGCCCTTGTAGACCTTGCCGATCGAGTCAGGCAGGCCGCTCACCGCCGCGCCGTAGTTCTGGCACGCGTGGCAGGCTTTCGCCTGTTCTTCGCCGACTCCCTTTGCACCCTCCACAGCAAGCTGTATCCGGGTGTGGTTGTCGCCCGCGCGCACGATGCGCACGACGGGGAAATCATCGCGAAGATTAGCGGCGACCGTCTCAAGCTGTTTCTCCGTTTTCTCGTTGAAACAGGTACGGTTCGTACAGTTGCCCGTGGCGATGGATTCGCCAAACATCTCGCCCTGCGTGGACGAGTTGTGGGCACAGTTTGCGCAGTCGGTCTTGTCGAAGATTGCGGCAGACAACGAACAGGCAACCTGTTCGATCTTCTTCTTCAACTCGGCGACGGGCTTGCCTTCCTGGACGATCACGGGCAGCAGCTTGTCCTGCGTCTCCTTCGGAAGCGCGGCCAGCAGTTCCGCGTGGCCGAGAAGGATCTGCTGCGTGGTGAGCGCTTCGAGCACGTTCGCACTGCAGTTCATCAGTGCAAGCCGCTTGTCGAGCGTGGTGCGCGACCACCCGAAAATGCGGGCCACCTCATCGCGATCGCCCCTGCTCAGCCCCACCTGCTCGGCTGCAGCAATTGCTTCTTCGGCGGGTGACATATCGGCGCGCTGAATGTTCTCGATGATCGCGAGCTGTTTGGCCTGCGCCTCATCGATCTCCTTGACGACTACGGGTATCTCGTAGTCCTCGCCATGCGCCGCCATCGCCGCCTTGTATCTGCGACCGCCAGCGACGAGCGCGAAGCCGCCGTCGGCGAGAGGTCGAACGACTACCGGCTGAATCACGCCAGTTTCGCGAACCGAGGCCGTCAGTTCTTCCATCTTTGCCGCGTCGAAAAACCTGCGGGGGTTGGTGGTGACGGTGATCTGCTTGAGGGAAAGAGTAGGTTGTTGTTGCATTGCGGGTCTCCGGGGAGGGAACCCAGCCCCGTCGGGAGTGAGTTCCCGAAGGGTTGAACAACAATAGACCGGCCAAAGCCGGTGAGTCGATGCGTCAGGGACGCGGTGATAACGCAAAGATACCGCCGCACAAAGCCCCAACGGCGCACAAAGCTCGCGTAAACGCCGTGCCTTTCGCGTAAACAAAAAACCCGGCACGAAGCCGGGTTGTGGAGCAAGTGAAAGTTTCAGATGCGTGGGCATTGAAAAACATTGTGGTCATCGAAACAGAAGGAGCACATGTCCCCGTACTCTCCGTCCGACTCCCACTGGGTAAAGCCGTCCCGCCATGCCTGCGCAAGGCTCGGCTCGTCCGCAAAGAATGTCGGGATCGGCGGATCACTGAGCGACGAGGACTCTGCGTCGCGATAGCCCAACGCCTGAGCGTCGGCCAGTGCGAGCCCGAGAAGACCGGTGTTCGGGTCGGTGAGGCTTGCAATTCTTGCGAGCGCAAAAGCTACGCGGACATCAAGGTAGGCGCATGCCATAACGGATTCTCCATTGCCGGGAACCCGCCCCCTCCGGGATCGGGTCCCGAAGAGTTGTAGAAATTAGAACAGCGCCAGCTGGTCAATCTTTGCAAACAGCTTTGCCGAAGGTTCCGGCTGCACAACATCGAAATCAAAAGCGGCGTGAGCAGCTTCGACTTCTTCAGCGACGGCTACGTCACCTTCCATATCGATCGCCGGCTCAACCGCTTCCGCCGCGTCTGATGGTTCAGTGGATGCAGGCGCCTGAGCTTCCAAGGGCACCGCTCTCGAGGTCTCGGCCGCAGCAGCTTCAGCTTCGCGGCGGCGCAGCTTCCAGCTCCATCCTCCCAGAATGTGTGCGGGCGTGTACCACGTCCCCCAGACATCGAGGGTCAAGGCATTGCCGTGCACAATTACTGCAGGAATGTGTAGCAAGGCCAACTGCACGTAAGCCATGTGCACACAGCAGGGGTCGATATCCACGCACGTGGCATGCATCGCCTGCTGATAATTGTGGCCAGCGTCGTGAAGCGATTCCGCCACTGCGATGACCATGCCACCAGCGCCGCAGGCCGGCTCCTGAACACGTATGAAACCGTGCTCCCGAACTGCCGGACCGCCGTCTCCGATGGTCATCATCGCCATCATGCGACTGACGCGTGAAGAACTGGCCTGCCCGAGAGTTGCCAAGCTCCAGCATCATGTACGTTTCACCAAGCACATCGGTCAGCCCGGGAAAGCCGACACCTGCCCCACCGGCTTTCCGCATCATCTCAACCCGATGCTCGAAAGAGAGCGTGAGCTCGCCGAGCATCTGAGGAAAGAGCGCCTGCTCCGTTGGGGAATACTTCGCGATAATTTCGAGATAGCGCTTCTCGCGCGGCTCGAACTGCTTCTGATCAACGCTGTTGCTGATGCTAAGAGCGCACATCTCCACGAAGTCCGAAAACACCGTGTGCGTATGGTGGCCATAGCTGAAACGTTTAATCAGGGCGACGAGGTTTTTCTGATGCGCGTCACCGGTTTGCTCATGTTTGCGCTCTGCGCTCTTGCGGCTCATATGATGTCCAAGGGTAGGACGAGCACGCGCCCATAGGAGCTTGTGCCCCTACGGGATTGAAAAGATTGGCAGTGGATAGCCGTGGTCGATGCGCGTATGCGCGGTTGATGTCTGAACGATACGACGCGTAGGCTTTTCGGCGCGGTCGAATGACGGCGATTTCGCCTCGCCTCTTTCCGCGGCCCGCTCAGAGTTATCCCCACTTTCGGGGGACAAACTTGTGGATAACTGCGACCCGGGGGCTCGAATAAAGCCGACTCCTCTGACGCTGCGGAGCAACCGCCCTGCGGTGACAGGTCCGCCGCCCATTAACGCGTTACGGACCTGTCCCGGGAATGGTGGCGGTTTTGCCACCTCTTTCCGGCGACGCATTTACATAGCGCTTTCGAACTATCGCCACCGAAAGGGGTGAATGCTCCGGTTTTTCCGGTCCCTTTGTCCGCCCATGAGATAGGTGTTCGCTCGAAAATAGGGAGCAGCGCTGCCCTTGCGGCACCAACAACACCGTTCATCATGAAATTTAGTCAACGCGCCACGCTGTCCATCCTCGCCATCGCCGTGCTCACGTCGACGGTCACGACCGGACTTGCTGGGATCCAGTTGCAACCACAACGCGCAGCCGTCGGCGTCGTAATCGACACCGCAATCGTCTCGGAACTCACGGGTGTCTCGGATGCGATCAAGGACATGCCGCCTGACCTTCGCCCGGGCGTTCTGGCCCGTCACGAAGTGCGCTCTGAAGAGGCGCTGAGCCAGTCACTGACCGCGCAGCGCGCCTATCTTGCGGTAGCCGAGCGGGAGCGCGCTCAGGAGATTGCGGCGCACGACCGGCGCGCAGCGTGGCTGATCGCCCTCGCCCTGTTTAATACATTCGCTACTGCGGTCGGTGCTATTTCGCTCCTCGACGCGTATCGGGCGAAGCACAAGCCTGCGCGGCCCTGACCGGAATGCGACTGGCGACAGATCAGTTGGAACCCGCCACGGGCTATTCCATCGAGACGCGCGCGCTCACCCTATCTAACGGCTACTTTCCCGGCCTCGTGCTTGAGCGCACCTTCATCCAGAAGCATGTCGTTGATGGCGTGACGTTCCTTGAATTCCAGAACGCGACAGGCGCGCGCCACGTTATCGACGTTTCGACCATCGAGCGCATCATCCCGCTCGGGCGGATGGCCCGGCACGGCGACGCTCTCAGGACCGCAGAGGTTCAACCTTGACCACGATCGTCTTTGAGTTTCTCGATACAACGCGCGAACAAGGGAGCGGCGGTGCCACGGCGCCAGGCCTACCGGACTGCTGGATGGACGCCCTGATTGGCGACGGACATGTCGAGGAGCGCGACTACATCGCGCCCGGCATACTGCGGCGCGTCGTGGCGCGCTTCCCGACCGAACATCACCTTAACCAGTTTGCCTGTAGCGTTCGTCAGGTAAGTAAGCTGCTCGGTACGCGCGCCTTTCGCGCTGGCAACGGCATCTCGATAACAGATTTCCTCCGGAACTGACGATAACAAACGTCCGATTCGATGGCCTGGTGACGTCGCTCGAAGACGTGCAGGACAATCCCGCGCGCTTCGCGACACGCCTCGAACGGGCGAAGCGGTCGCCGGGCTACGCCGAGTGCCTATGCCGGTGCGCCGCCGGCGGACAGCCATTACGGCTCGTCGTTCGCAGGTATGGCGCACTGTTCCATCTGGCGCGCTGGCCGGAGAAAGGGGTTCATCACGACCGCGACACCTGCTCCTTCTTCGCCGAGCCTGCAGAATTGGGACCGTCGTCTGGGCCTGAGCTCGACGCGATACGCAGCACCCCAATGGGTATCAATGCGAGGCTCGACATCTCACTCACCGTTCGCACTGTAGGAACGGTAAGACGCGAGCGTGCGGCAAGCGACAGCGCACATTCCGCGACGCGCCGATCGGCGCCCCTTCTCGGATTCCTGCAGCGCGTCTGGCACGAAGCACGCCTGAACCAGTGGTCCGGTGAAGCGCAGCGCAACTGGGGAACGTGCAGCGCGCAGATCCTTGCCGTGCTCGGCGAGGGGATGATGAACGGGAAACCTGTTCAGGACGTCGTTCACGTCATGCGTCGATACGAAGAGAGTGAGCTCCCGACTATCAAGGCCGAGTTCGACGCCTTCCTTGGCCGCATTCAAGCGACGCCCACAACCTCGGATCGCGGCGTGATCATCGCGGAGATAAAGGCGATTGACCCATCGAAATACGGTTTCGTCATTCGTCTGCGCCAGACGTTTGAAACGTTCTACGCATCTAAGACATTGATCGAGAACGCGGCGCAGTCTTTCCGGCATGCGTGGCCGATGATCGGCAAGCCGGAAGCGCGCATCGTCGCTGTGCTCGTCGTTGAGCGCACGAAGGACGGCAATCTGCGGGCGATCGATCTCGCGCTGCAGCTTTGCAGCCGCTCATTCATCGCCTGCGACTCGAGCTACGAGGTCGAGATGGCGAATCGTCTCGTCGGAGAACGCCGGCGGTTCGACAAGCCACTACGCCGCGACCAGTCGGACGACATGCTGCCCGACTTCCGCCTGACGGACACGGTGCGCCCAACCGCCATCGAGGTCTACGGTATGGAATCAAACGATGCCTACCGTGCGCGCAAGTTGCAGAAGCAGGCGCTGTACGCTTCACGCAATGAGCCATGCGTTGAATGGATACCGCCGTCGCCGCTCTCCTCGGTCGCGCTGCCGTCGCCGACTTGACTTGCTGGCAATGTCGATAGGGTGAGCAGACATAGCTCAAAACAGGACCCGTCACAGTGGAAACCAACTCTTTCTTTCTTCAACGCGCAGTTGCGCGTGGTGCCGACTGGCACGTCAGTTACCCAGCACTCTGCATGGCAAGCTCGACGGACCCCGTCGACGAACGGCGCAAACAGATCGTAGTCGCGGCCGCGGACGACAATGGCGTGCGGATGGCCTTCTTCAGCTCACTCGGTGCCATTCTCGACTTTCAGGCCTCCTGGGTAGAACTGGATGCGGCCACGCGCGGCTGGTTGAACTTCACGACGCGCTGGAATCGCTGGTGGTTACCGGATGTGGCGGCACTTGGCAGCATCGAGCGCCAAGCCAACGCACCGACCGACGTGCGGTTTGCAGCGAGCAACGGGCGCGTCGCTCCTCTGGACACGGACGGATTCCGTCGTTACCTCGACATCATCGAGCAGCATTACCGCCGCGACGAGGCTATCTCCCGTACCCTTTTTCCACCGGACGCTGCTTCCGCGGAACAGTCGCGGCCCACCGCCCCATAAACCACTACCCTCACCAACCGGACGTGCATGAGCAGTGTCATCCCGTTCGCGCGCCTGCGCGTCACCACCGACGAACGCACCCACCGGCGCGGTGAGTGCGACCATCACAACATCCGCCTGGACCCGCGCGGCGGAATCGTCACCTGCCGCGATTGCTCGGCCGCGCTCACGCCTTTTTGGGCGCTTACCATGCTGGCCGACCAGTACGCCGTCGCTCTTGCTCACATAGAGCGGCTGGAGAGAAGGCATGCGGGTGCGGACGCGCGCATTCTCGATCTGTCGGCCGAGCTCGATGGCAAACAGGCAAAAGAGCCGTCAAAACACTCTCCAACCTTCCCTTGACTGCAAGACCCTTCATGGTCGAATGGTGTATCAGCTATCCCAAGGACGACATCACCATGAAGCGCAACTTCCCCTGCGGCCACTCGGGCAAAGGCAAGTACTGTCATACCTGCGCCACCATCGCGAAAGCGAAGGAGGCTCAGGCGCGCGAGCGGCAGCATAAGCGTCGCGCCAAGGCGGAGTTGGCCGCAGCCGATCCGATCGATCTGTCTTGCGTCGCGCACCTTCCCTCGGTTCAGAACGAGGCTCGAGTGATCTTGGCGAAGGTGCGGGACGGCACGCACCCCTATGCCCTGAAGGGAAAGCCGATCCGGTGCTCGAATGGGCAACTGCTCTCTGTCCCGGTCGGATACGCCTACCGGCTGATGTTCGACTGTGAGTCGTTGCGCCCGCTCCGTCTACTGTCCCACGAAGCGTACAACCGGGCCGCCGACGCCCCGCGCGCCTGATCGGCCGCAATCGGTGTTTTTTCGTCTCATCTCATGCAATTAACGCTGGTCAGTGAACATTACAATTCACACAACATACACTGACCTGCGGAAGCTCCATGACTGATGAACTTTTCCCCTGCGCACACTGTGGCGGCAACTGGGCGTTCGGCTGGTCCCAACGAGTGATTGGGGGCCGCATCAGGCCTTCCACGGATTTTCTGCAAATCAACTCCAGCACCGCCCCGGTGATGAACGATATGGAGGCGCGATCGCTGTCGGAACCGCCAACCGAGAAACTGTGCTGCATCGTGTGCGAAGACTGCGGGATGCAGACGCCGTGGATCCCCTTCACCGACAACAAGCACGCAGCGCTCGATGAGGCCGGGAAAATCTGGAACAGGAGACTGAATCGACCGGCCGCTAGCGAAGGCGATTTGCTTGACCTTGTCCGTAAGGAAATCTCGCCGATCGACGCGCCGTACGTGCTCGACCTACTCGCTCGCACAACGGAGGACTGGGAGAAGCGCGGCCCGATCCTTTCGATGCTCGCCCAGAAGATCGTCGACGGGAAAATCACAACGCGCGACTTCTGGCCGATAGACCCAGTGCTTGAAGATGCCGCGCGCTACCGCACGCTGCAGCAGATGGCGCGCTTCGTCTACATCGATGGTGTGGCGTCCGTCCAGTTTCCGCGCATTCCGGCGACCGGCGGTGACGAGGAGTGCTCGTTCGAGACACGAGTCTCGGCAGCCGTCGACGATCTCCCGGATCGCAACCGCTGGTGACTTGACTTCGCGCGAGCGGCGTCATACTGGAATCAACTCTCACCGCATCGGTGAGCGAACAACCTCCCTGAAAAGATACGTCACCTGTCGAATACATCCGCGCCGCGTACCGCCACCGTGAGAAGTTGATGCCTCAGTTGCTCACACTTCTCGCGATTGCCGTCATCCTCACTTACCACGCACTGCCGAGCCCGATGCTGAACTGGCTTTTTCAGTGAGTAAAGAGCCGGTCTATAGGTGTACACGTAAAACGCGTTTTTCAGCCGAAACGCCTAAGTACTGACTTGTAAAGCTCTTAGAGTGCAACGATTACAGACCACCGTGCAAAACGTTGTGTTGCGTGTACACGTATCCTCGACCGGCCTTCGCGGTTGCAGCATATTTCCACGATCACAGCAAGCACCTGGCTGAGGGTCCGCATGACCCGTCAGCGCTCCGCCGTCACGAGCTCAATAGCTTGTAAAGCGTCTGACGTGACACTCCGAGCGCAATGGCCGCGTGAGACTTTATTCCGCCGGCACGGGTCACCGCTTCCTCTGCCATTTCCCGAGTAATCGAACGTCTCTTTCGAGCGTCCATCGCCGCATGCGTTGACAGGTAGGCGTTCGCCTTCGTCGCGCGGCTGTGTCCGGCTGCCTGGACAATGCGCTGCATCGCAGCTTTGTGCGCCTCACGGTCTACCCGTTCCGTGGGTTGCTTGATCGGAGCCTGAACGCCAGTGATCCGCTCGTACATTTGCTGTAGGTACTGATGGCGGAGACCGTGGCTCGTTACGCCTATACCTGCCTGCGTGACGCCGTGCTTTTTGAGCACGTGATAGTAGTGTTCACGCCATTGTTTTTTCGTGTATCCCTGCGGGATTGTTGACCCGGTATAAGGGTTTGCAACCGTCGCCGCTTCCTCTAGCACGGCGAGTTTGAGTTCTATCGGCACGACGCGCTCCCGGCCGCCTTTCGTGCCGCGGGTGACATTGAGCAAACTATCGTCACGCACAGCTTCCTCGGGCCGAAGAAGGAAGCTCTCTTCAACGCGCAGACCAAACGCCGCCTGGAGTTTCAGTTGCACCGCCACGTTCGGGTGAGTGACGGCGATCTCGTTGATCTTGGCTTCAGCGTCGATTCCATTTCCTTCCCACGATTTGTCTTGCAGCGCGACGTACGAGCGCACGAGGTTGTGCTGCTCGCGGTCGACATAATCGGCTAACGTGCCGATCAGATTCGGCTTCTTCATCCACTCGCAGAGGGCCCGCAGATAGGTCAGCTTGTTCTCGATTGTCCCCCCGGTCTGTTTCGCATCGACCCAGAACTTGACGAGAAACTCGACATGCTTGTGCTTCAGCGAGTATGGGGATTGCAGCGCGAAGCCATTCCTGCGCAACTCTTCAAACGACTTGCAGATCGCCAATGTCCGGCGCTCCTGCGTTTTTATCGAAAGCGGCTTCGCGCTGATTCTCGTCCGGCTATGGACGCGATTCACGTTATCCAGAAGCAGCTGTTCCAATGCAGCCTTGAAGTCGGCAGCCAACCAGTAGTCGCGCAGCACCGCGCGCACGTTCAATATCGCTGACACCCTGATGTCCCCCTGCATATCGCGCTGTGCAGCCATCGTTGCACAGCCACCTGTCCGCACGCCGCGGCGCCGGATACGTTATCAACCTGACCGCTTCTCACGGTCGTCGTCGTTCGCACTGCGGGCGGGACGCCGGGAGCCTATCCCCTGCATCAACCTGTCCGCGCTGCGCGTTGCGTTCCCCGCCGGGTACTGCCTTCCCGTCCTTTAGCGATTCCATTCGATCAGCCCCGCACGTGGAAGAAACGTGCATCGACTGTCCAACTGCTGCCTGCTGCGAGACGCCGCGCTTGCGCGCGATGCCTGCCTGCGATATTTGCTTTCCCTGCCATCACCGCACCGGATCTGCCTTTGCAGAGTCCATCGTCGTTGATCGGGTCCACTGTCTCGCAGGTCGGGCCGCAGCGCTCTTTCGCTCCGCGATCCCGACTCCGCAGACTACTCTGGCTGCCGTACCGGCCTATGACACGCTTCGCGTGCCCGTGTGCGCCTGTCTCTCGACTCGCACGACTGCGGCCAACTGCCCGGCAATACTTTTTGCGCGTTTCCTTGTCCGGCCGCGCCTGCCGTTCGTCTTCCGTACAGGGATGTGCTCGCTTTCACTGCGACCACATACCCCCACCCCCAAGTCCGTTCAATCCGCCGCTGTGTGTCGGGCTTCATGCAACGGTCTCAGCTTCGTGTGCTGAAAGGGTGTGTCCATGCGTGTCTGAGTCGTCGCGCCGCAGTGTCGAACTGTCAACACTGTCAACCGTACACGACGCCTCATCGCGCAAATCTAGGCAAAACCGCCCGCAAACCCAATGGATATCGCGTGTCCGTGGTCCTCAGTGTGGATCATGGTGCACTTGATTTGATTCAGAAAAAGGCCGCGTCAGAATGCGGCCTGTGACAGGAAGGGTTTTCGCCAGGCAAAGCGATCCCTTCAATGGTGAAACTCGGAGGTCGATGCGCTGATCGCGCGGTGGGTAACGAAGAGAATAGCTGCGCCCGTCGCTCGTGAAATTCCTAAAGCTCCTTAAATGTTGCGAGCTTTAGCTTCCTTGACTTTGATCTACAGCCGATAGAGTTGGAACGACACTCGCGGTTGTGGGGCCAACGTTGGCCCCTACTTGGCCCCAAGAGCAGAAGACGTCATTGCGACAGCGACCCTTCGGCCCGTAGTTGGCCCCAGCAGGGACCAAGAGCAAAAACCGTCATTGCGACAACGATCTTTTGGCCCGTACTTGGCCCCTGCTGGGGCCGAACGCGCAGTGAACATTGATAAACAACTCTGGAGAGAGCCCAATGAAGGTATCGGTATTTGCAGTCGACGTCGGTTACGGCAATACGAAAAGCGCATTCCGTATGGGGTCCGACATTGCCACCCAAATGTTTCCCTCGGTGACGCCGATTGCGGTGAGCGAGGCAGTTTCGAGCTATGGCCAAGGCGTGCTGCACGCGCGCAAGGTGTTGCCGATTGAAGTGGACGGCGCGACATACGAGATTGGCCCAGGCGTTGAACTGTCCTCCGCATACGGAAATGCAGGTCGAACGCTATCGGAAGACTTCTGCCTCACGTCGAACTACGCAGCGCTACTCGGGGGATCTCTCCAATTTGCGGGCGTCACCGAAGTCGAACGCATGGTGCTGGGGCTCCCTGTTCACACCATCAACAAATATTCAGCGCATCTGCGCGACGCGTTCACCAGAACGCTCAACTTCGGCCATGGCAATATCCGTGTTCACTCCGTAAAGGTAGTGCCGCAACCCCTAGCAGGCTGTTGAATTTGGATCCCGTGTAAACGGGGTTTGAAGGACGGGCGTTATGGATATCGTGTTCATGATCTTTGGCAGCGGATGCGATGCGCGGAATGGACGAGATGCAGGAACCCCTGTTCACGACGGTCAAGCTCGAGGACTTCGTCCCGGCAGATCACCCGTTGCGACCGATCCGGTTGCTGGTGAATGATGCGTTGAAACGGCTCAACGGGCTGTTCAGCGTCATCTACGCGGACACCGGTCGTGCCTCGATTGCGCCTGAGAAGCTGATGCGGGCGCTGCTGTTGCAGGTGTTCTACTCCGTACGCAGCGAGCGCATGCTGATGGAGCAGATGCGCTACAACCTGCTGTTCCGCTGGTTTGTCGGGCTGGCGATTGAGGACGCCGTGTGGGACCACTCGGTGTTCTCGAAGAACCGCGACCGGCTTCTGGAGCATGAAGTCGTGGAAGCGTTCTTCACCGAAGTCATGAGCCTGGCGGACAAGCGGGGCTTGCTGTCGAGAGAGCATTTCTCGGTGGACGGCACGCTGATTCAGGCGTGGGCCAGTCACAAAAGCTTCCGCCGCAAGGACGGCCCGGACGATGGTCCGCCAGCCGGCGGTGGCCGCAACGCCGACACCGACTGGAAAGGCGAGCGACGTAGCAATGCCACGCACGAGTCGACTACTGATCCGGAGGCGCGATTGTTCAAGAAGAGCCACAAGAGCCCGGCCATCCTGTGCTACCACGGGCACATCCTGATGGAGAATCGCTCGGGGCTGGTGGTCGGCGCCGTGGTTAGTCACGCAGATGGTTTTGCCGAGCGGGCCAGCGCATTGCAATTGCTCGATTGCGTGCCAGGTACTCATGCGAAGACAGTTGGCGCCGACAAGGCGTATGACACCCGTGACTTCGTGAACGATTGCCGCGCTCGCAACGTGACACCGCATGTCGCGCGCAACGATGAGCGTTGGGGCGGCAGCGCCATCGACGGTCGCACTTCGCGGCATGCGGGCTACCGGACTAGCCAGATCATCCGCAAACGAATCGAAGAGCATTTCGGCTGGGGCAAAACCATCGGGCGGATCCGGCAGACGGTCTATCGCGGCCTCAAGCGCGTCGACCAGCACTTCAAGCTGACGATGGTTGCGAGCAATCTGACCCGCATGGCCCGAATGCCAGGGATGGTGCCGCGAGGAGCGACGCGATGAGCCGCCAATGCGCGAAGACTGCGCGCCAGACGAGCCGCATGCGTGCGCCTGCCCCGCGCAGATCGCGCGGTGAACCGTTAATTCAGCGCAATATCGCACGCGCAAGTCTCCTGAACATAGCTTCGGTCGTCATGACGGGGCGCTTTTCAACAGCCTGCTAGGATCGCTCGTATCGTTTTCCGAGTACGGCGGTAGCCGCTTCGATCGCGAAAACGCCCATCTGGTGATTGATGTGGGCTACTTCACGACTGACTGGGTGGTCGCTCACGGCTTCACGATGAATGACCGCCGCAGCGGCGGCGCTCCGGGCGGTGCGTCTCAGGTCTACAAGAGCATTGCGTCGTTGATCGCAAAGAGCGAGAAGGAACCGGTCGACGATATCGAACGTATCGACAAATGCCTGCGCGAGAAAAAGCCGCTCCTGTTCTACGGGAAGGATGTTGACCTCATCCCCTATCTGGAACAGTCGCAGGCCATCATCAATGCAACGGTCAAGGAAATGCAAAACCGTGTCGGCCGGACAGCGGATTTGCGCTCGATCGTCCTCACCGGTGGTGGCGCAGCTCTGTACGAAGCCTCGATACGCGCCGCGTTCCCCCGCGTCCAACTCGACGTGCTCGACGCGCCCTGCTATGCCAACGCAAAGGGCTTCCTGATCGTTGGTGAGGCAACGCTTGCTCGCGAACGCAAAGCGGTCGGAGTCGCTGCATGATTGGAAAGGCCGTGGTCAAAGTCACGCTCAATGAAGCGACGGACCCTGATCTTTTCGCCTTCATCAAAAAGTTCGACAACGAGCGCATGCGCGCGGGCGCACTCAGGGCCCTCGCGCGAGCGGCGCTCAACGGGGGGGAGGCCGCGAAACGTGTTGCTTCCGGCGTTTCCGTGGAGCCGGTCATGCGCATGACCGAACCGGCGACGCCCCAGCCGAAAACAGAAGTAGCGGATATGGTTGAGAGCGATCCCACACCGATCTTCTCTGTCGATGCCGCCGCGGCCACGGCGTCACAACCGCTCGAGTCGCGCGCTGCCGAGCCCGCGATCAGCGGCACACGGCGTTTTAACACGGACGCTATCGCCGACCAGTTCGCCGACTTCTAGTCGCGGCCGGTGTCCTTGACTTCGCGCGGCATTTGCGAAGATAGGTCATCGCCCGCAATAAAGGGCTTCACTAACGGAGTAGCAACGATGGATCTCCTGCACGTACTCACTAACGCGGACTGGACACGGGCCGCGCGCTTTTGGCTCCTCGTCGCAGTCGGTGTTGCCCTGTGGGAATCGGCGTATCACCTTCGCAGCGCGGTGCTTTCGTGGCATCGAAAGGATCGCGACCATGCTTGAGAGATTCTGGGCTCTCGATCCGCTCGCACGGCGCGCGGTTATCGCCGTCGTCCTTGTGGGGTTGATGTTTATCGACCTTTTGTTTCCGACCTGCGATGTCACGGTGTGGGCCTTTTTCATCTGCGGCACCGCGTTTCTTTGGGCAATCGGAATTCTTCGCCCATTCCTTATCATGATGTACTGCCTTCTGCGGACGGTTATCCGAGTCAAGACGCGGCCGTGGTGGTGGCGATAGAAGGACGAGCGGTCCGTACAGGCGAAAAAAACCCGGCCATCGGCCGGGTTTGTCTTTATGGGGTTAAGTCAATGCAACAAGGCGACAGCGTGAGCTCGACCCTGATGGCGAACGCAATAGGTCCACGCGTCATCCAAATCCAGGCCGACCTTTTCAGGTTTCGTATTCACTGCCTGACGCCGGTCGATTACATCGTAAGCCTGCGCCTGCGACTTGCCGACCCGCACCGAACCGTTTTTAACACCCGAAGTAGCGACAATCTCAAACCGGCCAACAATCATCTTGAACATGCTTCTATCCATGAGAAAGGCCCAGATGGATTGCGGCCCCGGCGGGGACGAATCCCCACCGGGCGGTTAAGAACAACTACTGAGCGGACAAAGCCGCTGTCAATCAGATGTGCAGCGCCTCGCGCGTGCTGCCGCGCCGCACAGGGACGGCTGGACCGCGAGGCTTGTTACATGACGTCATCCATTCGTCCGCGAAGTCAGTCCCGCGAACCTTCGGGCGGTGAACGATCGCGGTATAGCCGTCGGCGCGAAGCCGTTTCGCAAGCGCCAGCGCATCAGCCATCCCAGGAGACTTTCGCGTCTTCGGTTCAACCGCATCAAAATCCGCGAAGATGTGCACTACGCGAATTCCAAAGCCATCAGGAACAACGAAGTCGGAAAGCAGCACACGGTTGAGGCAGTACCACACCGGCACGCCGAAAAGCATGTGCGCGCCGAGCACGGATTCCAGCCCTTCACCCACGCCGATCTCGCCGTTGACCGGATCCATCAGCCGGACTGCGCCGCCGTTGAGTTTGTGCAGCGTCACGTCATTCATCTTTGAAGGCAGGACTTCGCCATCGTGAGTGATGATCGTTGCCTTCGCGGGCTTAGACCGATCAAGGAACGTCCGGTGAAGTGTGCCGAGGCGTCCATCAGGCAACGTGAATCTGGCGAGAATGCCGGGCCACTTTCCAATGACCTTTTTTTCGTGCCGACATTCGAGCATTGCCAGACGGAGCGCCGGCGACGACGGCAGATCGAGACCGGGCACTCGCGCACGTAGATATTCCGATATAAGATCGTCGCGGCCGTGAGCCACCGCGCTGTCCCACATCGACTCGAGCCGCTTTCGGGCCCATGCCGGATCGGCCTTTCGACCGGGCGATGGCGCAGTACCAGAAAATGGCGGTGTGTCGCGCGCCGGCAGCGGACCGCCGTCGAGCTCAAGCATCAGCTCTCGAAAAGTGATTCCCGCTGCTTTGCAGATTAGCTCGAAGCCGTCGCCGGCCTTCATGCTTCCTTCATTGCATTTGCGGCACACCCAGTCGCCGCGGCCGCGCTTGTTGTCATATGTGAAGCGGTCGTTACCGCCGCAGATCGGACAAGGCGCGCCTTTTCCGGTCAATGAGGTTGCGGGCACTCCGTACTTCTGGAGCAACGCTACCCACTGTTCCGGGGACAGCTTCAGGTCCTTAACATTCATATGTCACTCCAGTAGTGGTGTGGTTGAGGTCGATGCCTTTACAGGCGGTGAAACCGTTGCTCAGAAAAGCCGTCCGTTACGCGTACGTCACGCGGAACGGCTTTTCTCAGTAAGGACGGGCGCTGCCGGTTGGAACTGCTGAAAAATGCGAGGAAGAAAAACCCACACTTCGCGCCCAGCCACCCGTGAGGGATGGTCAAGGCAGCGAAGGTGAGCAGATACAGGAACAAAGGTGAGAGAGTTCGGGATCAGAAGTGCTGGATGTTCATCACGACTTCTTTTTGATAGACCACAGCCACTTGTCCCACAGGACCTGAGCGCCCGTTCCGTCAAGAATGGGCTCCCCGCGCGAATTGACTGCGGGCACCTTCGTCTTGCCGAGTCGCCGGACTTCGACCCGATCACCAATGCGGCAGTGTGTCTCGGCGATTGCGTCACGCAGGCCTTCGCCCTGCAACAGGCGGGTCTGTCCACGGTTCTCCAGCGTCAGGCAGAACGACTCGTAGGTCTTGCCGGGACGCTTTCCATCGGGGAACTCGCGCTCGCCCCACTCCGTTACGACGCCGTAGTGCGAACGCTCGGTGCGATGCGGCCCCGACGCTTTCGTGGGCGACGCCAACGCTGGCGCCGCATTCTCGATCACGACGGGCGTGGTAGCCGGCTTGACTTGCACAGGTGCACGAGGACGCTCTGCGTCTGCGGCCTCGCGCTGCCGGGCGACCGGCGAGGCCGCTGCCTTGATCGCCGCAGCGATCGCGTCCCTCAGCGGTCCGGGATGTTCGTCAACGACGGCCCAGTGAGGTTCGAGTGAGGGTACGAGCTTCATGCCGACAGGCGTGTCGCGCAACTGGTAATCGAAGGCCGGGCGAAACTGAACCACTACATCGCCTTCGTCGCGGAACAGCCGCGCCTCGCCTGCGATAACGACCTGACGCTCATTGTGGCCTCCTTGCCCTACCACCACCGGTGCCGACGCCGCCGGCGCTGATACTGGCTCGCGAAGGCCAAAGAGTCCGCTCAGGACTTTGCCGAATGTCGTTGCTGTCATCTCCGGCTCTCCTACAGCAAGGAGCCGAAGCAGCTACGACGAACCTCTTCCATGTCCCGCCTGAGCAGCGGATTTTCCATGATGATGTCCTGCAGCGTATCGGCAGGATAACCACTGATCTCACATATGTGACGGTACGGCAGAGCGCCGTCCCAGAATTCCATCACCCAGCCGAGGGTTGCGCGATAGTCCTCCAAGTCGATCTTTTTACAGTTTCGAATTCGCTCGCTGATCAGCGCACAGCAGTCCGCCAATGACTCGGGCATGTTATCGCCCCGACGGCTGTCCCTCGCAAGGCTTACCAGTGCATCGACCATCTTCTCGCGCACCGCTTCGCTCCAAAACTGTGGATCGGGCAACGGATCAGGCTTGACGGGCGATCTAACAACGACCGGCAATTCGCCGCCGAACATGTCGAGCTGCCATGCCGCGATTTCTGTTTCCATGGGATTTCTCCGAGAAGCGGGAAACCCATGCCCCGCAACGGGAAGGGTTCCCGTTGGGGTGAATTGCAAAGACGCCCTGGAGGGGCGTCTTTGCTGTTGAGGCGACTCGACTATTCGTCGGTGCCGGTCTTAAGAGGAACAACGACAGGCGATTTCGCGTACTGTCGTTTGATAGGTGTTACAGCCGCCGTCGGGACCGCTTCGCCTTGCGGCTTGGCAGTCGTCGGCGTTGCCGGTGTTGTATCGCTCGTCTCTTTCTCGTCTTTCAACGCGTCACGAATCGCTGATCTGATCCATTTAATCGCGAGGTAGCCGACAAAGAGTGCGGCGAAAAATGAATGTGCCGCGAGCCAAAGCGCAAAGCACACAGCGAAAAACGACATGGGCGAACGAGTCGCCTTCATCAAGAACTGCTTCGGCATTTTTCTCTCCAGAAAAACTAGCGCACTAGGGGATGTCCAGGCTGGAAGGCACTGGACCGTTTCGATGCTCTATTGAGCAGGGAAATCGGGCGCGCGGAGAGACGCTTTCCTCACGGCTCGGTTAAGACGTGACAAAAGCAGCTATCGGCGGAAGCGAACAGGGGATAGAGCGCGGCCGCATTACGTCACAGGGCCAACCAACTCGAGTCGATGCGTCCAAGACGCGGGGATAGGAGTGACTTTACGCATCTCCAGCCGACCGGGCGGCGGAAAAGCTTCAGAAAACAGGTGGGCTTTCGCTTTTGCGTAAGCGTCATTCCGTGGCCGCATGGACAGAGCTGATGCCGGTGTCCAAAGTGATGCCCGTTACTTCAAGTGATGGGGACTACTTTGGACACACGGAATGCGCGATCATCGAACCGCAAGGGCCGACCGAATTACACACCAGAGTACCGACGGCAAGTTGCCGTCGCGGCGTGCGAGCCGGGTATTTCGGTGGCCAAGCTCGCGCAGGCGCACGGACTGAATCCGAATATGGTGTTCAAGTGGCGCCGGCAACTGCGGGCGGGCCTGTTTGAAGGGGTGGCGCCCAGCACAGCGGTGTTGCTGCCCGTAGCGTTACCCGATGCACCGACCGGCGAGACCGCAGAACCGGCGTCGCTCGCTCTAGAGCCTGTCGAGCCACATCGCGAGAGCGTACCGGCGGCGTCGGGCATCGAGATCGAACTGAACGGTGCCCGTGTACGCGTCACGGGCATGGTCGACCCCGTGCAGTTGCGCCTCGTGCTGCGCTGCCTGATGCCAGCATGATTGCGCCGCCAGGCGGTACCCGCGTATGGCTGGCAGCGGGCGTTACCGATATGCGCCGTGGCATGGATGGACTTGCCGCGCTGGTGCAGTCAGCACTCGGTCGTGATCCGTTCTCGGGGCACATCTTCCTGTTTCGCGGGCGTCGTGGTGACCTCATCAAGATTTTATGGTGGAGCGGCGACGGCATGAACCTGTACGCGAAACGACTCGAGCGTGGACGCTTCGTGTGGCCGCAGGCGGACTCGGGAACAGTCCATCTGTCAGTCGCCCAACTGTCGATGCTGCTCGAAGGGATTGACTGGCGGCATCCCGAGCGGACGTGGCAGCCGACGCACGCGGCATAAGGCAGGGTGCGGGAGCCCACAGGCGCGTGGCCTTCATTTACACTGTCATGCATGCCAGCCAGCCATCTGCCCGATGACATCGCCGCTCTGAAGCGCATCGTTGCCTCGCGCGACGAGACCATCGCGCAGTTGCTGGCCGAGATCTCGCGACTGAAGCGATGGCAGTATGGCCGCTCATCTGAGCGCATGACAGAACTGATGGACCAGCTGCAGCTCGCGCTCGGTGAGCTGCCTGTTCATGAACCAGATATGGCCGCACCGGCGAAGGCGCCTGATGCCGACGCGACTGCGGATACGTCGGCCACTACGAACCTTGTCCCACTGCGCCGCAAGTCACGGCACTTCCCTGCCCATCTTCCTCGCGAAACAGTTGTGCATGCGCCGTCAAACTGCGGATGCCCGGAATGCGGCAAACAGATGCGTGCGCTGGGCGAAGACGTCTCGGAGGTGCTCGACTATGTGCCCGGCTACTTCAAGGTACTGCGTCACGTACGTCCGAAGCTGAGCTGCCCGCGCTGTGCCGCAGTAGTACAGGAGCCGGCACCTTCGCGGCCGATAGCACGCTCGATGGCGGGTGCGGGGCTGCTCGCACAGGTCGTCGTCGCGAAGTACGCTGACCATATGCCGCTATATCGGCAGGCCGGCATCTATCGCCGTGCGGGCATCGAACTGGACCGGGCAACACTGGCTTCGTGGGTGCGTGAAGCGGCTGCCCTGCTGCAACCCCTGTCCGACGCACTCGGTGGTTACGTGCGCGCCGCAGACAAGATCCATACCGACGACACGCCCGTGCCGGTGCTGGAGCCGGGGCGTGGCAAGACACGCACGGCGCGCCTGTGGACCTATGTGCGCGATGACCGCCCGGCAGGAAGCCACGCGCCACCAGCCGTCTGGTACAGGTACTCACCCGACCGCAAAGGTGAGCGACCTCGGGAACATCTGGCGGGCTACACGGGAATCCTGCAGGCAGATGCCTTCAGCGGGTACGACGCGCTGTATCGTGACGGCACGGTCATCGAGGCCGGGTGCTGGGCGCATGCGCGGCGCAAGTTCTATGACCTGTACAAGCTGGACAGCTCACCAATTGCCGAGGAAGCACTGCGCCGAATTGGGGCGCTGTATGCCGTTGAACGCGAGGTTCGAGGCCAGACGCCGGACGTGCGCCTGTCTGCGCGTCAGCTGCGCTCGGCCCCATTGCTCGCTGATCTGAAGGCCTGGTACGAACACACGCTGTCACAGGTATCGGCGAAGTCGGGGCTGGCGAAGGCGATTAAGTACTCGCTGGGGCACTGGCATGCGCTCACACGCTATTGCGAAGACGGGCGCGTCGAGGTGGACAACAATACGGCGGAGCGCGCGATCAGGCCGCTGGTTCTCGGCAGGCGTTATGTGCACTTGCGGATTATGCGGTGTGCGATCCGTCTCGCGGCTCCGTTCCGAAGCGCCAACGTGTGTGGGGCGAGCTTCGGTTGGCTCTAATTCAGCATAATAAATCGTGATCTGATGGTGTTCCGCGAACCCGAGTGCGGAGATCATCATGTTTACCGATTCATGCCTGAATCGTCTCGCCCGGCGAGATTGGCTGTTTCACGGCCCCCTGAGCCAGCTCATCGATTCGTACATATGTAAGCTGGAGCGCTTACGTTACGCACGAGGTACTGTTGGAGCATACCTTCGGTGCCTCGCCCATTTCAGTTATTGGATGAGACGTAAGCGCATTTCTGCTTCGGATGTTGATGAGGCTCTCGTCGAGCACTTCATACGGGATCACCTGCCAGTCTGCCGCTGTCCAGAACCTTGCCGATCAGTTATATCCGAGATGCGTGCAGCACTGCATCATCTTCTGGCGCTGCCATTCTTCGCTGATGCCGTCCCCACGACTGCGCCAGATCCCATAGCTCGTGAACTGCACAAATTTCATGAGTTTTTGCGCGATACGTGCGGCTTGGCGCGTTCGACGTGCGTCTATCGTGTCCGCCATCTTGAGGCATTTTTTGCAAGCTGCACGCTGAACGAGTCCGCCGAATCCTTAATCCTGACGATACCGGCGGTCGAGGCTTTCTTGACTGGCCTCGCCCGACGCCACTGGAAACCCAGTTCGCTCGGAGTCATCTGTACGAGCTTGCGTAGCTATCTGAGATTCCGGGCATTGCATGGTGACGATACCCGCCTTGCTCTTTCGACGATGCCGCTGATCGCCAACTGGCCGCATCGAAACCCGCCGAAGGTGCTGTCAGATATTCAGATCGAACGCTTCCTTCAAGCGTTCGACATAAATACCGCATCCGGCATGCGCGATTACGCCATAGCTCGCTGCATTCTCGATCTTGGCCTGCGCGGAGATGAGGCCACACACCTGACGCTGGACTCCATAGACTGGCGACGTGGCATCGTGACGTTACAGCACACCAAGAGCCACCGTGCGCAACGCATGCCGTTGCCAGAGCAGGCTGGTGCTGCTCTAGCCAGGTACTTGCGCGAGGGACGCCCGCAGACGGACAGCCGGTCTGTTTTCGTGCGTCACCGCGCTCCGTTCGGCGTTCCGTTAAGTGTCGCCGCGATTCGCAATGCAATGAACCGGGCATTCGCACGCTGCAACCTGGATGACCAATTCTGCAACACGCACGTGCTTCGGAGGTCAACCGCTACCCGCTTGCAAAGGGCGAACGTTTCGATCAAGGAAATCGCTGATCTGCTGAGGCATCGGAGCTTGAACACGGCCCGCGTCTACGCCCGTGTGGATATTGAGCGCCTGCGGGAGGTTGCCCTGTCCTGGCCGGGGAGCACATCATGAACGTCACTGACGACTGGGGCTCCCGTGTGGTGGCGTATCTTGAGTATCGACGCAGTTTTGGGTTCGAACTTGCAATCGATGGCAAGCAGCTCGAATCTTTCGCACGTTTCGCTGATCAGCGTGGTGCAAGGCATCTGACACCTAGTCTTGCAGCGGACTGGGCCCGCGATTCAACGCGCGCCTCTGAGATAGGTTGGGCTCGCCGCATCGAAACACTGCGCGGCTTCGCTAGGTTTCACATGCGTACAGATCCCGATACGGTCATACCGCCGAGGAATCTGCTGGGTCGTGGACACCGTCGACTCGTGCCACACATCTTTACCGAACTGGAGATCCGGATGTTGCTGTCCGAAGCCAAACTTCTTGGGCCAGCCGGTGGTTTGCGCGCGCCAACGTGCTGTGTGCTGTTCGGTTTGCTAGCGACAACAGGGTTGCGAATCTCCGAAGCACTCCACCTGACCGACGCTGATGTCGATCTTCAAGCCGGTGTACTCGACATCCGCGACAGCAAATTCCATCAGCGTCGCTATGTTGCCATGCATGCAACGGTCTCAAGACAGCTACTCGAATATATCGACCTGCGGGACCAAATCATTTCCAGCCGCCGTTCAGATCGTTTCTTTCTGCGCGACGACGGTCAACGGGTGACTCAACGACAGGCGTTATACGCGTTGCGCGCGATCTGCGAGCGGCGGCTCGGCTGGAAACCTCGAGGCGACTATCGTCATCATCGGCTGCACGATCTTCGGCACACCTTCATCGTGCATAGCGCATTACGCTTCTACAGGGAGGAAGCGGACATAGAGCGATGTCTGTCGGCACTGTCGATCTATGTGGGGCATGCCAAGGTAGTCGATACGTACTGGTACTTTACAGGCATCCCTGAGCTGATGGCCATCGCGGCCGATCGCTTCGAACGTTACGCCGAAGGAGTCCCGGCATGAATACCCTGACTCAACCTTCTGAATTTGCCGCGTTGATCCAGCGCTTCTTCACCGAGCGTCTGCTGCAGCAACAAGCTGCAAGTCCTAGAACTGTCGCCGCCTATCGCGATGCATTCCGCCTTCTACTTGGCTATGCAGAAGATCAATACCGTAAATCAGTTGCGCAGCTCACGTTGCACGACATCGACGCGGATCTCATCGTCGGATTTCTGACCTATCTCGAGCAAGAGCGCCACAACACCATACGAAGCCGCAATGCGAGGCTCGCTGCAATACGCGGGTTTGCGCAATACGTGGCGTCCCAGTGCCCTCCAGCCCTGTTTATCGCTCAGCGTATTCTGGCCATTCCGATGAAGCGATCCGACAAGCCGATGCTGGGGTTTCTCTCCCGTGGCGAAGCAAAGGCTCTGTTGGACGCCCCCGATAGTGAGACCTGGTCTGGCAGACGCGACAGAGCGCTACTCAAAGTGCTTTACAACACTGGGGCGCGAGTTTCAGAACTGATTGGTATCCGTGTCGATGATGTAGAGCTTGACGTCACTCCGAGCGTGAGCTTGCACGGGAAAGGCCGGAAACAACGGACCGTACCGCTATGGAGAGATACGGCCGTTGAGGTTCGACGCTGGATCGATTTTGCAGGTCTGCGCACCGATCAAGCGTTGCTACCCAATCGCTGGGGAAGGCCGATGACGCGGTCTAACGTTGCAGAAAGGATCGCCATCGCTGCAAACGCAGCAGCGACAGGCTGTCCGTCGTTGCTCGGACGATCGGTTTCGCCGCATACGCTTCGACATACGACCGCAATGCACCTGCTGCAGTCTGGCGTCGACATCACGGTCATTGCACTTTGGCTTGGACATGAGAGTCCATCAACAACACACGGATACGTCGAAGCGGATCTGGCAATGAAAGAGCGCGCCCTGGCAGCCATCGCTCCACTGAAAACCCATCGCTCCCGCTACCGGCCACCGGATACGCTGCTGAAGTTCCTGGAGGCGCTTTGATTATGTCCAGTCGTGCGTGGCGGACTCCCCGACGATTCGGGGGCCGCTACTCTCGCTCAGCATAATCCGCAAGTGCACATAAGACCTGCCGATAGCCCAAGGACGTATCTGATTTTCGACCCAGTTATGCCGACTCCCCGATTATGCCGCGTCATGGTTCCACGGGCCCAGCAGTTGGGCGGATCCCTGTTCCGCGTCGCTCGGATTGTCGGCATTATCAAAGACCCTCCAGGAAGGCCAGCAAGGGGTCGGGAGGTCTGTAACGCGTCGGCGCGACTCCGCTCGCATTGGCGCGCGCCATTGCGCGCTCCTTAAGCCGCATGTCGGCGTGCAAGTAAATCTGGGTCGTCTCCGATGATTCGTGGCCGAGCCAGAGCGCGATCACGGACAGGTCTACGCCGTGATGTAACAGGCTCATCGCGGCTCCGTGCCGAAGCGTGTGGGGAGTTACTGATTTGTCCTTCAGCGAGGGGCACGAGTGACAGGCGATTGCGACGTTGCGTGACACAAGCCGCTGAAGTGCGTCAGCGCTAAGACGGCCACCGCGTGAACTGGGGAATACCGGATCATCGGGCTCGCCAGGTTGATAGCGTAGCCATGCTTTCATCACCGCGACGACGTCCGGCCGAAGCGGAGTGCATCGCATCTTTCGGCCTTTGCCGAGGCAACGGACGTGGGCGCCTGTACCGAGCACCACATCCTGACGCCTGAGAGAGGTCAATTCGCTATTCCGCAGACCCGTTTGAACCGCTACAAGAAGCAGCGCTCGGTCGCGGTTGCCGATCCATGTTCGCACATCAGGTGCCGCTACTAGCGCTGCGGCCTCGCTCTCTGTCAGGAACTCGACGGGACCATGTTCACAGCGTTTGGATGGAATTGCAAGGATGCGCTGACACTGCAGGAACAGCGCAGGCTCGCTAACCGCAACGAACCGGAAGAAGGCATGTACAGCTGCGAGGCGTGTGTTGCGTGTCCGCACCGAATTGCCCCTGGCTTGTTCAAGGTGCTGAAGGAATTCCTCGATCAACGACACGTCGAAGTCTTCGATCCGCAGTTTCGAAGGCACGCGTCCCACATGCTTCGTGGCGAACGCCAGCAGCAACCGGAACGTGTCGCGGTAACTCGCCACCGTGTGCGAACTCAGCCCTTGCTGCTCGAGCAAGCGCTGGGTAAAGAAACGCTGGACGAGGGATGGAAGGCCGGCGGCGCTCATGACTGGTCTCCCGGAGGGTTTCTGCCGAGATAGCCTGCCGCAAGCTCAAGCAATTCCGGAACCGCTTCGATGTACCAATACGTAAGACCAATGTTGACATGCCCGAGATAGGCGGCAAGTTTCGGTAACTGCCGGTTCACGTCCGATTCAGCGCGATACCATTCGACCATCCTTCCAGTCGCGAAACTATGTCGAAAGTCCTGGAGCCGCGGGCCGTAACCATCGCGACCATCCTCTGTCGCTGGCCGCAGGCCGACGGCGCGCGACATTCTGACGAACATGCTTCGGACAGTGCCGGCCTTCAACCTCACACCGCGCTCACCAACCAGGAACGCCTCACTCAACCGCTGTGGGCAGAGTCGGTCTCGACTCTGAGCATAACGTTCGAGTGCGGCGCGGGTCGACTCTTCTACGGGTACAAAGCGCGATTTGCCGAACTTCGATTCTCGGATGGAGAGTATCCCGCTAACGAGGTCAACGTCGGACCGGTCGAGTCGAAGCGCTTCACCGGGCCTAAGGCCGGTCGCTACGAGAAGCCCGATAAGCGTCGAATAGGTCAGTGCTCGCATGCCAGTGCGCGAGCGTAGCTGCGCAGCCCGGATCATGAGCAGGTTGATTTCCTGTTCCGTGTAAATATGCGGCGCGTTGCGCCGTCGACGGGCACTCAGGAGTCCTGCCGGAGGAATCTCGTTTCGGCCGTCGACGGTGTTCATCCACCTGGCAAATCCTCTCACCGCTGAGAGGCGCCGCCCCCAGGTCGCGCGTTCGACGGATACGGGCGTCGTCGCCCAGCGCAGAGCCAGATCGATGGTAATGAACTCGGCACCTTCGTGTTCCAGAAGATCAACGAAATGACCGAGTGCCAATGCAGGTTCATAGAATGACGCCCCCAGAGCCCGGCGGACCGCCACGTACCGAGTAAGGGAGTCACGGATCGCAGTCATATTGCACCTCCTGCCGTGGGCCATGCGCGCGCTACCCCGCGCAGGTCCTCAAACGCAACCTTTGCGTAGATCGCGGTACTGACTTGTGAGCGGTGCCGCAACACCTCGGCGATTTCCGCCATCGACGCACCATGACGAATCATCGTTGTCGCCAGACTGTGACGAAACAGATGTGCCGCGCCGCGACACGCGGGGCGAAACCCGGCACGCGCGAAGGCCAGACGAACGATGTGGCCAATCGCCGCCGGTCCTGCCAGACCAACGCGCGGTGCCCACATGCGGAGGAATACCCGTCGCGATGCGCTCACTCCACGAGCGTCGCGAAGGTAGGTTGCGATCGCGTCTCCGACCTCGGAAGTTAGCGGGACATGCTCCACCATTTGCCCCTTGCCATGAACGACAAGTTCACCGGAGCGCCAGTGGATATCGCCTAGTTCAAGTGCGACGATCTCTCCGGAACGCAACCCCAACCGAGCCAACAACAGCAGGACGGCATAGTCGCGGCACCCACGTGGAGTGGACCGGTCCGCAGTGGCAATGAGGGCTTCCTCCTGCTCAGGCGTGAGGAATGTCGGCACCGCTGACTGTTGCCACTTGCGAACCGAAGGCACCGACTCATAAAGGTCACGCGGCGTGCTTCCATGCAGAAAGAGGAAGTGGCAAAACGAGCGAAGGGACACCGCCATCAGCCGCGTGTACTCCGCCGATCGGCCTTTGCTGCGGGCAACAAGGTGGTTTCGGATCGTTATCGCGTCAAATGCGTTGGGCAGTATGCAGCCGTCGCCAGCGTCCTGACTGTGGAGGAAGTCTCGAATGAAGGGCCCGTAGACGAGCACCGAGTTGTTCGCCAGTCCGCGATCCCGCCTCAGATAGTCCAGGTACCGGTCATAGATGCGCGTGATCGCGGATTGGTCGCCCAACGGAGGCGAGCGCACGATGGCTTCGCCACGCAGATAGGCAAGGAACGACTGTAATGCGGCACGCTCGCACTGGACTCGGTCTCGTGGGGCGTCGCTCAGGCGCTTCATGAAACGAGTCGCGGCAGACTCATTGAGGTCAACCAGGTCGATGTTCCTGTTCTTCATCCACCGAGAGAACGCACACAGGACCCGCCGTTTCTTGCGAAGCGTTACCTCGGAATAGTGTGCCGCCCGTAGACGATCGAGAAATGCATCAATGTGACGGGTCGGCAGCCCGCCGGATTCGCTGACTGTGCGTGTCGCCTTCATTTGATCGTATGCGGTCCGTGAACGACGCCCCTCAGAGTGATGCAGTTGACGGCGCGGGGTACTGGGAATTGGTACGGATCAGCGGAGATCGACGGGCATGCGCCAAGGCAGCAACGCTTCGTAGTCATCTGCCGTCTTCGCTAGAGGCAGACGCTGGAACAGCCACGTGAGGTAGCGGTAGGGATCGATACCGTTGGCCTTTGCCGTTTCGACCAAGGTATAAAGATTGGCACTTGCGTTCGCGCCATCAACAGTGTCGCTGAACAGCCAAGAGCGGCGTCCCACGCAGAATGGGCGAATCGCATTTTCACAAGCATTGTTGCTAACGGGCCAATCGCCGTTCTCGATGTAACGGATCAGCTTTGGCCACTGCGCACGTAGGTAAGTCAGTCCTTTGCCAAGAAGGCTTTTCGGTACGACACCGTGCGACTGCTCGAGCATCAGCGCGTGGATCGCGTCGAGCACACGTGCGCTGTATCGCCGTCGCAACCGCTGCCGTCGCTGTGCAGACCACGTCTCGCTACGCACTTCGGCGGCAAACAGCCTGCCGATCAATTTGATGAAGCGCGTCGCAAGAAGGTCGTGGGTTCGTGCCGCCTTGGGCACGCTGTCTTCTGCCTTGACGAAGTACCGTCTCACGTGAACCCAACACCCAAGGTGCACGAGCTCGTAGCGCCTGGCGATATCGTTGTAGGGTTCGTAGCCGTCGGTCATCATGACCGCGCCTGACCGGATTCCAGTGAACAGCCTGTCGGCCAGTTTTGTACCGCGCCCGGGTGTATAAGTGAAGCAACGGATCGGCACACCCGAACCCGTCATTTGCGCCCACAGGTAGCTCGTCGTTTTTGGCCGGCGGCCTTCTTCTTTCAGCACCTGCAGCGTCGTCTCGTCGCAATAGATCAGCCCGGCGTCAAGCAGCGCGTCGCGCAGCAGGTTGATCACGGGCTGCGACGCGAGACCGACGCGGACCATGCTGGCCGCGATCGTGTTCGACGAGATGTCGCCGCCGAATCGACGCAGCAAGCCAGCCTGGCGATACAGAGGCATGCCGAACTGATACTTGCCGGTGGCGATCCACGCGAGCGCCGATTCGCCCAACAGCCCACGAGGGATGATGCGTGCCGGCGCCGGCGTGACCTTGATACCGAGATCGCAGCACGGGCAGGCATACTTGACGCGCTGGTGCTGGATCACGCGAAGCTGCTCCGGAATGACGTCGAGCTGTTCGCTGATCTCCACGCCGAACTCGACGAGCGCATGTCCGTCGTTCATGCAGAAGCGCTCGGCTTCGGGCAATTCGTGCCGCACAACGTCGCGCGGCAGGTTGGGATCGAGCGGCTTGCGATGGCCGCGTTTCTTGCGCGTGTGTGCTGAGACCGTCGACTCCGGCGAGTCTTCCTGGGCGGGCATGCGCCCGGCACCGAGCACTTCTGCTTCATTGAACAAGCCGAGCTGATCGGAACCTCGGGCTTCGCTCTTTACGCCGAACAACTCCTGACGGTAAGCCCGCAGGCGCTCTTCGGCAAGGTCGCGTTCCGCTGTCACGAGTCGTAGGGCACCGCGTAACGCTTCCTGCTCCTCCCGCAATGCCCGAGCCGCATCGCGCTCGGCGAGTAGCGCTATCAGTTCCTCGGCGGTGATCGTGACGTTGACCGGCATGCTGGATTAGACCATGTATGCCGGCGGGTTGTTCAGCTCACACGCCGATATTGCTGCCTCGGATGTCGACGGACCGTCGTGATGTCATCGCCGTCGAGCAGGGCATGCAACACGCTGGTCGTCATCGTCACGACCTCGGCCTTGTTGTCGGGCCAGATAAAATGGCTTGCCTCAAGGCGTTTCGTCATAAGCCAGAAGCCGCTACCATCCCAGCAAAGAATCTTGATTCTGTCTCGACGCCGGTTCCCGAAGATGTAAAGCGAGGAGTCCATTGGATTCAGGTGCATCGCCTGTTCAACGAGAATCGACAGGCTGTTCATGCCGTACCGGAAGTCAACCGGATCGCGATGTAAATATACGCTCAGTTTTTCGTCGAACCGGAACACGGCATCCTCCCCAGGATCTGAATCAGCGTCGTCAGCTCGTCGATCGTCGCGATGGCCTTTCCGAACTGGAGCTCGACACCGTTGGACAGGCGCACATGCACTGCGAGTGTCATTGACCCGGCTGACGCTGAGGCCGGTGGCGCCGTCGCCGCATGGACAACCGGGACGAAGGCGGCAGCATTCGCCACATGTGGCAGCACTTCATTGCCAGCGGCTGGAACATCAATCAGCACGCCCTCCAGGCTCGGTGAAGGCTGTTTGGTGTCGGCGTGCCTCTGCTGATATTGGGTCACCCAGGTACGCAGCAGATTCGGGTTGATGTCGTATTCGATTGCCGTGCGAGCTATCGATACGCCTGGCATCAAGCATAGACGGACAAGCTCATCGCGTGCCTCATTATCGTATTCGCGTCGGCCATCGCGTTTCTGGCCAATCACCAGACGGCTTCTCAAGTCTTTTTTCTCTGTCATCGGTGCAAGTGTCTACGTGTCCACGTGGACACGTAGCATCAGAGTGCAGCGATTTTCAGACAAGGGCGTCCTTGGTGGACCGCATACCTTCAATCTCCCGGTCCCGGTCTTCGACGCGTGCAATCAGTTGCGTGGCGAGCGCACGCAGTTGTTCGGGGCTAAGAGTGTTGAGGTCGGCGGGCAGATCCATGCAGACGAGTCTGCCAGAACCCCGGAGAGCGCGAAAGCGCGACCGTATACGTACCGAACGTCCTCAAACGACACGGATCACACCGTCCGCGCCGATGCGCTGCCATGGCAAACCCACCACCAGACCGGCAAGTTGTTCCTGCGTGAGCGCATGCTGCTTTGGTTCGCTACCCGCGCGCGGCCATGCGAACTGCCCCTGATTCAGCCGTCGCGCTGCCAGCCAGATGCCAATCCCATCGTGAACCAGCACCTTCAGGCGGTTGGCTCGCCGGTTGGCAAACAGGTAAGCATGGTGCGGATGCGCAGCGCCGAACACGGTGATCACCCGACCCAGTGCCGTATCGAAGCCGGCCCGCATATCCAGCGGGTCAACTGCCAGCCACACCTGATCAATGCGGATCATGCGAGCCACTCGCGCAGCCAGGCGGCGCACTGCGCTGCCTCTGAGGTTGGCCAGCTAACCGTTATCGACAGGTCCGCGCGACGCACCTCGACGCGAATCTCAGCTGTGCGCGTGTTTCGCGTCTCAAGAGGCAACGGTACAAATTCCGGTGCTGGCGTCGCTACCAGTGGCGCTGCCATGTCGCTACGCGCCACCAGCACACAATCGTTCGTTTCGGCCTGCTCGACCCAACGTCGAAGCAGATTCGCGTTCAGCTTGTGGTGCAATGCGATGGCCGCGAGCGATACCCCGGGCCCCTGGCAAGCTGCCACTACCTGAGCCTTGAACTCGACGCTGTAGCGCCGGCGTCGTCGACGGCTAGGTGCCGCTGCTTCTTCAATAGTGTTCACGTGTCCACCTATTTAAGTGAACACGATGCTCCCAAGACTTTCACCGTGACTCAAGATGGGATGACCGGGCGCTTACAGACTTACGCACAATTACCGTTATCTCCAAAATACCGACGCGCAGGAAATGAGCATGTACGCGAAATGCATGCGGCAGCACAAAAACTTGACTTCGCGCAGCGCCAAATCGTGGAATCAAGGTCGCGTAAGTGGCGCGGCCAAGGACAAATCCAACAAATGCAAAATAAGAAATTCTCCGCTCTGACCGCGATTACTCTTGCAACAGCTATGGCCTTGAGTGCTTGCGGTGGAGGGTCAGCCTCCGCGCAGTCGACGAGTTCCAGCGGCGCAGTTCCAGCGAGTAGTACCCCCGCAAGCGGCCCCACGACGGTCGCTACCACGTACAGCCCAGCGGGCAACGCTGGGAGCGTCGAAGGTATCGATTCGGCCAATCGCGGCTACCGAGACGATGTCCAGCAACTCATCGACGACAAGTATTCCTCTAATCCCGTGGTGCACGCTGCGGTCGAAGTATCGGCCCGGAATTTTCAGACCAGCATCAAGGCTTCGACGCTCGCGATGACCGATACGAGTCCGGTGGTGCTTGCGAGCTCGCAACTCACGGGGTGCGCTGCCAGTACGGTCCCGTTCAGTCAGAAGGCCCTCTATGTGGCAGCCATCCAAGCTGTGTATGCGCGCACATTCAATATGGATGCCCGGATGGCCGCACGCCAGTCCTATCTGGCAAAGGCAACCTCGGTCGGCCTGCTATCGTATGACCCGACGAAATGCGCGACCGCAACGGGAGTCAACTGATATGCGTTCACGCCGCCTTCGTGCCGCACTTACCCTTTTTGGACTGTTGCCCGGATTACTCGCCGCTGTGCCGGCGGGCACCCAGGCAGCAATGACCCGACAGCTTTCCTACCAGACCAAGCTGTGCGCGATTAATCCATGCGTCTACTACATCAATGGTATCTGGGGCTCATCGCAGGACGTTGAACAGGCATCCGCCGATGCGATCCAGCAGGCTATGACGGCTGCGGGACAGGTAGACGCTGGTCATGTCACGTCGATCTTTAACCCCACCGAAGGCCACGTGCTCGACGTCTTCCGCAAGCTACTGCTTCAGAAAGCCCAGGAGACATCATCAACCGCGAGCCTTCTGGATTATGCGGAAAACGTCATCCTTGCCTCGAACGGTCAGCAAAATGACCTGAGCGGATCTGACGCATCCGCGGCCCAGAGCGCTCTGTCTACCGGTGCTGCCACTGTCATACAGGATGTGCTCAGCGATCCGCTGGCCGCGCAGGTGCTCGACAGTGTGATGAGCAAGGTCGTCCCGACCGCGTTACAGGGCAACAAGGTCGTGGTCATCGCACACTCTGAGGGCAACATGTTCGCGCAGCAGATGTACGCGGCCGCTAAGACGTCGGGACCGAGCAAGTACAACCCGTACGGTATAGCGATCGGCAATGCGTTTCAGGTTGTGAACGTCGCCACGCCTGCGGCCAAGCCTGACACCGGAAAATACATCACCAGTCAGTCGGATATCGTCATTGACAAACTGGCGACGCTGTTGGCCTGGATTACCCAGCAGTTGGCGCCCGCACCAGCCAACGTTAATCCCGGAATTTCCGCGGACCTATCTGGGCACGGATTCCTCTCTGTCTACCTGAACCCAGCATTAAGCACGAACGAGGCTCTTCCAATCAATCCGACCATGGAAGGCGAAGTCATGCGACTGGTTGGCCTCGCGGCAAGCGACGCTGCCCCCGCTCAATCGGCCGACCCCAACGCTTCGTATCCGGTTAGCCTCTACGCAGGATCAGGGAACAACAACGTCAACTACACCGTGACGTTCAACGGCACACCGGTTTCTTCGACCTACGTTGTGGCAAGCGGTGGCTATCTGCCGATACTGCAACTCGCTTGCTCACAACTTCAGCCGGGAACGTACAGCATCGTGGGTACCGCTGCGCCGTCACGGGGCGGACCGCCGTACCAGGTCAATTTCGACCTCAAGGCGTCGCAATTTGGAGTCACGCCCGTTGGTACTATGCTCTTTTCGCTCGTCAATACGAATTCCACTTCCGCCGCAACCCAAAGCTTTTCAGTGGGTGATCTGGTTGTTCAGGCAGATCCGAAAACAGGCGGATACGACCTCAGCCTGTACGGATACATGTATCAGTAGCACGGATCGCTGATCACTGCTGCTTACAACGGTCGGCAAACAGCAACCGGCGATCGCCGGCACACTGCCCGCCGCTCTTTTTGTTGCAATTCGCATAAACCGTCGAAAGAACGGCTCGGGAAAACGGTAGCAGACGGTTGCATCCACACAACGACGCGCTCGCAACCGGTACCGCTCGTTACAATGCCTGCCCTGCTGGTATTCGACGCCGCTGATTTCCGGAGTCTCGAGCGCCTGCATGTCGAAGCGCACTAGCTCGCTGGAGAGCGCCGTCACCGGTGCCCGGTGCATCACGCGCCGTACCCACGCCATCGTGGACCCTCGACCTTCGATCGCCGCTGTCGCAGACAGGACGGCTTTTTCGTTGCACCGCTCAAGACTTACGAACAATTTCCGTTATCTCTAAAGTACCTACACGCTGGAATTGAGCATTTATGCGAAATCGAGGTGGCAAGTGCCGCAGCAGCGACTTGACTTTGTGCGGCGCTCGCTAACATGGACTCAAGGTCGTGCAAGGGGCACGGCCAATAACGATCGAAGGTTCAAGAGAATGAAGAAGAAATTTTCAGCACTGATGGCGCTTTCATTTGCAGCAGCCGCTCTCGGCCTCGCGGCGTGCGGTGGCGGCGGTGGCGGGGGCAGCAGCTCTACCGGCGCCGCGACGCCGGCAAGCGCACCGAGTTCAGCAAGCGCACCGAGTTCAGCAAGCGCACCGAGTTCAGCAAGCTCGCCGAGTTCGGCCAGCTCGCCCGTTACCGGCACGCAGCCGACTCCGCAATACGCTGCGAATAGCGCTCAGCTGGCCATGTTCAATCAGGTGAACGCATATCGCCAGGAATGCGGTTTCCCGGCAGTTCAGGAAAACACCGTTCTCGATCAGGCTGCGCAAGCGCACGCGATGTGGGAAGGCTTGAATAATCAGGTGGCCGACAACGAAACGGCTGGACAGCAAGGCTTTACCGGCGTGAGCTACCTTGATCGTGCTGTGCATTTCGGATTTCCGTCTACCGGTGCAATGGGCTGGGGTGTGAGCGCGAATTACTGGACCACATCCGCACTTTCGGAAACGCAGTACGGCCAGACGCTGGTCAACGAATGGATTGCGACCGTGTATCACTCGCAAGCCATCCTGACGCCGGTTACGACGATTGGTATTGGCGAGTATGAAACGTCGTTGAATGGCTTCCCGGCGGTGTGGGGCTCGATGAGCCTCATAAATACATCGATGCAACAACTCACGACGAGCGGCCCGATTACGTTCCCGTGCCAAGGCGTGACCGGCGTTCCGTACAAGGCTGTTTCGGAAAATCCGATGCCGCCGAACACATCGGGTCCGTGGGGAACGCCGGTTATCGTCATGGGCAACGCGACCGACACGGTTGTGCTGACTTCGGGCACGATGACGGACCCGTCCGGCAACGTCATCAACCTGCAACTGGTCGATTCGGCCAACGATCCGAACAAGCTGACGCAGCCATATTCGGCGGTGGCTTTCCCGGCGACGCCGCTGGCTCCGAACACCACGTACACGGTGAACGTGTCTGGCACGGTGAACGGCACTGCTTTCACGAGGCCATTCACGTTCACGACCGGGAATATCGTCGGCTAACGTCATCGCAAAGGGCTCGCGCGGCCCTTGATCGAAAACCGCCAGCACAAATTGGCGGTTTTTTTATTTCCGAAAATCGTTTTTTTCATGCGCCAAAAAGAAAGGGTGCAGCCCGCAAAGACCGCACCCGTTTTTCTGCTACAACCTGTCTTGGTCGCGTGTAGTTTCCGCCGCCACAAGACGCACCACCCCGTTCAGTGGGAAAAATGGCCCGTCATCGACGGGCTTTTTTCTTCCTAGTGGTTAAAACCCGAACAAGCGTATGCGGGCTGCGGTGGAATCGAAGCGCCCGGATAGCCGGCCGCCACCGCGTATAACGACGCAAGTGGCCACGTGTTCCCGTCAGCGTACGTGTCCCAATTGTCGCCAATGGACGTCACGTAAGGCCGCCCTTGACCGTCCATCAAAACCGGGTATTGGTTACCGAACCAATACTGGAAATACGTGGTTGATCCATCGGACCAGTTATTCTGATAGACCGCTGTTGGCATCGAGCCAGATTTGTTCCCATTGGTGAAGGTCTCGCAAGCCCCCCATACCCAAAATCCCGTAATCGACACTATGGTAGGCGTCGGCGGGTTCGCATTGCAGCTATACGACCACATACTGCCGGTCCACGAGGGTCCGCTCGCGTAGCCGTAGGGACAGACATTTCCCGGTGGCGGCGGTATTGCACATGCGAGGCCAACCCACGATGAACCGTTCCATGACGCGCCGGACACCGTGGAATAACCGGCAGGACAACTCGGCGGCGCTTGGAAATTACACTGCGGCGACGAGAAATGCGAGCCCTGCCATTGCGCAGCCGCACCGGTCGTCCACCCTGGCGCAATAGAGCACTGCGGCGCCGTCTGCGCCGCAGTTGCGATCCTGGTCCCGCAAGATGAGTCCTGATAGCCATACGCGCAATGGGCGCGCTGTGCCCATGCGTGAGTCCAGACGACGAGGCCCCCACAGAGGATCAAATATCTTAAAATTTTTCTCATCGTTTTATTTATATTAGTAGGCGCAGTAAGTCTCAACTTCCCCTGTGCCGATAGCTTGCCCGTCCACATTTGATGTACTTGAACCCGAGCCGTTTGTTATTGAAATCGTCCACGGTCCAGTACCCGGGCCATCGAAATTCACCACCGCTGTCGTATCGACCCGGAAAACCTGCGGCACCAATCTGATTTTCGGGTATCCCCCGGCGAAGCATGGCGGGGCAGGCACCACTGTACCGTTCGAAACCTGATAGAAGTTGTAGACTTGCGTGGGACCGCCAACAGGCATCCATATAGGCCCCGCTCCATCATTCAGGTTCTGGCAGGAAAGCGCTTGCCCTCGCCCGTCACTGTTCGAAGCCTGGGCACCCAATGGGCTACACGCCGCACGGGGTACGCCTATGGCCCCTGCCTGAATCGTTGACGCCGATGTAATCCGCCCTTGCGCATCGATCTTGCCGTTGGCCCACATATCGCCGTTGCTGGTCATGCCGGCGGCGAAAGTCTGGTTTCCCGGACCAGATGCGGCGCCAGGCCCAACGCCAACGGTTCCGCCCGCATAGATGTCCCAGGTTCGCACGCCACCGGCATAGCCAGCCGGAAAATCGGACGGGTCGAGCCCGTTTGTCGCCACGCGACCGCCCGTTTTGATCGCGCCCGTCGCGTCGATGCTATTCACGTTATGCAGCGATACGCCGTTCACGTTCTGATCGCCGGTCCACGTCAGGCTACCGTCGCGCCGGATGTAGATCGAACTGCCGTCGGTGTCGGGGCCGTTGGTCGCCATGATCGAAGCGGCTTTAGACCCGAGTGGATTAACCGCCGTGAACGATCCATTAATCCCAACGATCTGTGCAGGATTCTGCGCGTTGGAATAACCGAACTGGCTTGTGCCCGCGAGCCTGGAACCGGCCTGCGCTATTTGGGCGGCGCCAGCAACGTCCGCCTTGCCGCCCTTGAGTAGCTGTGCCGTGGGGTACATCGTGAAAGCGACGCGGCAGTTCCCTGCGCTCTGCGTGCAGCCGGACGGGACCATAGTCATCGTCGTAACGTAAGAGCCGCCCCAGTACGGGCCGTTCTTGTGCGCCTGCTTCAGGTTGCCCGCGCTCACGAGTTGCGCGATGGTCGGAGGCGTGATCGACGGGTTGTTGCCTGACGCGGTGTACTGCGTCAGGATCGTGCCGAAGTTGTCCGAGATCCAGCCCTGGAAAGCCGTAACGAGCGTTGCCTCGTTCTGCCCTTCCAGTGCCAGCATCGTCGCGCGTTTATTTTCGATGTCCAGCTTGATACCTTGACCGGTCAGAATCGCCGAGCCCAGAAGCACGAACATCATTTCGAGCAAGCTGCCCATGTTGCGCTCGCCCTGTTACGTGCGCGACGTGTAAAGCTGGAGAGTCGCGTAGGCGCCCGCCGACGCACACGCGGTACCCGCGGTAGTGCTGCTGAAAGTCGTCGTTGGCCCAGCGAGTGTCGTGCTGTTTGCACCCACCTGCGAGAACGTGTTGGTCAATGCAGAGATGCTCATCGCGCACACCGCAGCGGGCACCTGGTAGTTGAGGATCAACGAGTCGTTCGCGGTGCTCAGCGTACCCACAGTCACCGTCACAGGCTGGTTAAAGATGCCCTTGAGCGAAGATTTGTCGCTCGACAGGCGAGCGCCGGCGGAGTCGAAAGCGCGATTCGTCGCCAGCGTGGTCAGCGTCTCCGAAGAGAAGTCCGCATCGTTCTGCGTCGCGTTCAGGATGCCCGTATGGAACATCTGCGCTTCGCTCGTGAACTCCTGCGACTTGATCAGCGTGTAGACGTACGTGCTGCCCTTGATGACCGCGATCGCGAGCAGCGCTGCGCCCGCCATATACGCGCCCGCTTCAATCAACGACAGCTCGCCGGACTGCTTACGGCGCCGCCCAGCGCGCAGAAGGTTGAGACGACGAACAGACGTCATTTTGGTTTGTTGCATATGGTTCTCCCGAAGGTCGCCCCTGTAAGGGGGCAGCTAGATGAAAGATGCGTTGAGCGACTACTGAGCGCCAGCGACCGGAATCCCGCCCGTCATATTCACGGCACCGGTGACAATGTATGAGCCAACGCCGATCGTCAGAAAAAGCACAACGGCGAAGGCGAGCAGGACGTAATGGGTCAGTCTTGCGTTGCGTTTGACTGCTTCCACGACGCGCGCCAGCGATTCGCGACCGAGCGACTTGATCGCCGCTTCGAACTGGTCGCGTCCAGCCGCATCGGTGATCGTGTCTACGATCATTTCCGAGAAGATGCCCGTGTCCAGGGCGCGCATCGGCTGGTCGGGGTGCTGCGTCAGGCGCTTGCTCATCGTCATCAGATGCCAGCGCAGCCACGGGTCGGCGGTATGCGCGACGCGGTTGATGGCCGCGCGCAGCGTCAGATTTGAGTCGAACAGGCCTGCGAGCGAAACAATCAGCAAAGCCGCGCGCATGTCGCGCCGGTTACGCCACATCAGCGGGAAGTTGTCGAACCGGGCTCGCACCCGTCCGACCCAACGCTTGAGGCTATAGAAATATGCAACAATGGCCCCGAGGATCAGCGACGTCGACACCCACCAGTATTCGTATGCGAAGGTATCGATGTGGTACAGCAGCCGGCCCGCGTCCGGCCACTGCTCGAGCGGCCGGATCTCGACCACCTGCGGATAGATCATTCCGCCGAACATCATGCAAAAGCCGTACAGATAGATGAGCAGGAACGTCGGATAGGCCACCTGCATCGCCGTCTGCGACGACAGGGTGCGCTTGGCGAAAGCGGCCATCTCGGCAAGCTCAAAGCCGCGCACGACCGCGTCTTTCCGCGTCGACTCGTCAGCAATGTCGAAGAGCGTGAACTCGTCGCCCGGGATAAACGGCTTGATTGCAGCCGAAAACGAATCGCCCTTCACCAGACGCTCGCGAACCTTTGCGAACACTTTCCATTCGATACGACCACGCTTGCGATTGCGGCTCTCGTACGTCTCGAGCCGCTCGCGCAGCGTTTCCACGTCACGCAGTCCCTTCTTTTCAATGTCGAGGCGCGTTTCCTTGTAGAACGTCTCCCGCACGCCCTGGAAGCGCCAGCGTGCGATTCGCATCTGCGTCGCTTCAGGGAGCAGAGCAACCAACGAACTGAACATGACTCATCAACCCCTTAAAGTTTCCCGTCCGCGCCGGGAAACACCCGGTACTGAGCGAACGACTGCATGGAACGGTTGATGAATTGTGGGTCTATTTCGCCGCGCGAAGCCTTGAAAAGAGCGTGTTCATATACCGTCTTTCCGGTCATGTCCTCGTTGTCGAACGTGCTTTGCCTTTCGCCTCGCCAAACCTGACGTGCGCCCGCCCAATCGCGAGCCGCAATTCGTTCGCGAAACTCCTCGGTCGGCCGGTATAACTCGGCAACGAGCGTGGGCCGCTTCGTGCCGCCAGCAACCTTGCCGTCACGCGAGAACAGACCATCGAGGCGGCAGTGCTGGCAACCGTCATGATTGCGGCACGCCATGCGCGAGGTGTCGAGTCCGAACTTCCCGCGCAGCAGTTCGAGCTCGGATTGCTGCATGACGTCTTCGGCCGGTAGCTTGCAGTTCGGGCAGAGCGTCGGTATCAGCTTCTGGTTACCGACCGCATTCACAAACCCTTCCGCAGCGAGCTCATCGATCGGCAACATGAGGCGGCCGCCTGCCATCCGCATGAAGGCAGAAATGATGTCGCCTGCGTGCAGCGAGAACCGCACTGGGTGCCCAGTCAGCGCGAGTTCCGACACGAGTCCCATGACCACGCGATCCCGCACTTCAGAGATCGTTACATCGTCCGGGTCCATCCGCATAAGTGTCCGGATCACTTCCGCGTATTTACGATTCGCCTCGTCGTCGGATTCGTCCGGTCGGCGGATGATCGAAATTTCGGATAGCCACGGCAATGGATATTCGGACGGCTCGCTGACGGCAAACTGCTTCTTCAGTTCGCGATCGGGCAGCATGTACGACAGCGCGCGGAGCAGTGTTGTCTTGCCCGATCCCGTCTCGCCGGTCAGAACAGTGATGCCCCCGCTCACATAGTTGAGCGTGTCGATCAGCGCAAGCTGGCTCGGTGCGAGGCCCATCTGGTGCGGCATCAGCACCGAGTAATTCTTGAAATTCCCGTCGAGAAGACGGAGGGCGACGTCGTAGCCGCCGACGGTCGGGGCAGACTGCCAGCGCAGGTTGATAGTGTCGCGTCCCACGACCAGCGGGATCATCGCGGACTGCGGCGCGCTTGGCTGGAAGGAGTTGCCCGAGTTGGTGTTCTTCTGCACCAGGTCGGAATACGCGGCAGACAGCGCGCGGCGGATGATGTTCTTCGGCAGACGGCGATAGGTGTACACGTCGCCGTTGACCCGGAAACGGACTTCCACCTCACCGCGAAAGTCTCTCGGCTCAATCGCGATGTCGCTTGCACCGTACGAATGCGCGGCTTCAATGACGTCGCGGAAGTTGCCAATAGCTCGCGACGCCTCGCGCTCGACGTTGCCCGATACCTCGCGCTTCTTTCCTTCGTAGATTGCCGCGATCACTTCCTCGGTTGCGATCATCTCTTCCTGCACAAGCAGGTCCCGTGCGGCAAGGTCCTTCACGAACGTGGTGAATTGCGCGCGCTCGCTAAAGCGCGCGGTCGCGGCGACGATAGCAATGCCCGGCTGGATCTCGACGGCCACGAATTCTTTACGCGCAGCAGGCGACAGTCTGAGGGTGGCGTCGCTATCGGTGCCTGTGACGACCCGCTTGAAATCGGGCAGTGCGTCAGCGGATACCAGCACCGGTCTGCCGTTCTGCTCGCCTGTCGGCTCATCACCGTCATCTCCTTCAGCCTCAGCCGGCGCCGTCGCGCGCGGTAAGGCCTGCATTCGCAGAGCGGACTCGGCCGGTAAAGCGGCTGACGGAACGGCCTCCTGCCCCGTCGTGTCTTCACCGTCCGGGCGATCCTGAGGTTGCGGTTGCGATTGCGGTTGCGGTTGCGGTTGCGCACCAGACTGCGGCTCGAGAGCGAAGGCGTCTGCGGCCGAAGGCGAAACGCGCTCAGCGGTCCCGCGTTGTGCAGCGATTAGCGCGTCGAGTTCGAGCAGCGCCTTTTCGCCTTCCGCGTACGCATCGCCCAGCGTGCTGGCCATGTCAGCGCGAGCAGACGTTGTAGATGCGTCCCGCTCGGGAGATACCGGACTAGCGCTAACCGCATCAATTTCTGGCGTGCTTACGGGCGCTGTCGGCCGTGTCGGCACGCAGGGTGCTGGCGCCGCGACCGCCTGACGGCCGGGCGCTACGCTCGCGTCGAGCTCGGTGAACGACTCAACGTCCTCGACATCGTCGCCGGACAGTTTTCGCCCAAGAAAAGATACTGATGGGTTAACAGCGCGCGTCGGCTCCCTGAAGGTCGGTTCCTGACCGGATTGACCCGTCGCATTCCCTGCCGCCTGCCCTGGCTCGACGAACGCGGTGGGCCTGACAGCACGGAACCGTTTCAGGAAACCGCCGCTCGACTGGACGTCATCCGATTCAACACCTGAAAAAATGCCCATGCTCAGTGTGCTCCCGGAAATATGCCGACGTTGGTGGCGACCGGCAGCGGACCGCCGAGATCCGTGATCGCCCGAATGGCGGGGTTGTCCCCAGACGAAGCAACACCTGCAGGCACTGCAATCACATCCGACCAGGAGCGCTTCCCTTCAGCCACGGTAACCCGATAGCCATCGACGTGCGTCACGACCCAGCCGTTCAGCAGCTTCTCGCCGCGACCTGCTGTATAGACGCCGCCCTGATACTCGTAAAGCACGTGCGCGCCTGACGCATCGCTATACGCGCCAACGAACGACACCGGTATCGCCTGCTTCACTGGCGCGTCAGAGCGCTTCGGCTTGACGACGACCGGTGCAGTCGCTGCGGGAGAGGCACCAGCGAGAGGTGCAGCGATGATCGGAGAACCGAGTGCAAGTCCGCCCGCGGGCGGCTGGGCACCGTCCGCTTTGCGCATCGAGTTGACGAGGTTCTGTCGCGCCAGACTGTCGATGTCATCGAGCGTCAGGTGCCTTTCATCGGCGTGTGCAAACCCGGCGGCGCAAAACACGACAAGCGATGCCGCCGCGAAGCGGCCAGACTTATTGGAGAACATAGTATTTACCCTTCGCGGTGAAGTGAACGCCACTGCCATCGTCCTTTAGGTCAAGATCCAGCGAGTCGAGCGCCATGTTTTGGGGCAGCTTTTCGAGCAGGCGGCTCTGCCACATGTAGCCTTCGATGGTCCAGTCTCCCGCGTGCAAAAGCTGACCGCTGATCTCGCCAGGATTCGGCTGGCGGGCTAGCAGACGTTGGGGCGGCCGCAGCGTGACAACGTAGCCGTGGCTCATCAGCTGGTCGGGCTTCGTCGAAAGCCGCTGAGGATCGGTCTGAAGCTGTTTGATCAGCGACTGTGCGGTTGGCCACTGCTTTTGCCCGGCGAGCGCAAGCTTCTGCACGTGCGGGACCGCAGGGCCTTTGACCTGCAACAGCAAACCGTTGGGATCAAATACGACCGGACGCATTTCGGCCGGAGCGCGTGCGTCGAATTCCTTGTAGGTGCCGCCCTCACGCTTGAAGGTGATCGAGCAGAAGCCGGTGGCCCCGCACGACGCATTTCGGAACTGCCACCCGGCGACGTTCGTTTCCTGCTTCGCAAACGTGTCGATCAGTGCTGGTGCAAGTGCAGAAGCGAGCGGGACCGCCCCGTTGAAGGTCCGCGCCACAGCGGCCTGATAGTCCTGCATGTAGGTCGGCGGCGGTGCGGGCGGCGGTGGCGGTGGATCGATATAGGACAGCGCCTCACTGCCCACGTACACCAGCGCGACAGCGATGACCGCCAGTGGAATGATCTTCGGCACCTTGACCGGCAGCTTTCTGATCAGTCCAGTGTTCTTGACTCTCAGCAGTTCCGTGGGCGTGAACGGCTCGTCCAGATCGGTCAGATCTGCCCCATGGCCGATTGTGACGAGACGTACCCGGTCTTTAGCGCACTCATCCTCGAGCGCATCACGACGGTCCTCGAGCGCATTCAGCGCGACCGTCTGGTCGACGCGTACCGCGCCGCGAACGATGAGAATCACGTGCACCCGCTGGCCGTCCTGCACGAGCACCAGCACGGCGGGCTTCGAGCGGACACGGTCGAGACCGGCTACACGCGCGGCCGCCGAATACAGCTTCAGACCTTTACGTTCGGCGGGTTCAGGCGCACAGAAACCGGCGACCGTTTCTTCCTTGCCCTTGATTTCAACGTAGTGCGTCGCGTAGAGTTCGTCGGCATAACGCCGGCGCTCGCCCGCTGCGCCCTTGGTCGCATAGGCCCTCCAGTCCAGTCCGAAGACAAGCCGCGCTTTTTTCTCGTTGGGAATGGTCTCGAAATGCATCGCGCTGCTCACATTGACGGTACGACCGTCGCGGTCAGCATAATCACCTGGAACGTCTTCGCCTTGTTCCACGCGCCACTCGCGCCGAGGATGCCGTTGTTGCTGGAACCGTCGTAGTTGTTCGTGACCGCGCCATACATGACGACCGTCTGGCCGTCGGCGAGTGCGATGGTCTGGTCATTCTTGCTGCCCACAACGTCTGGCAACTGGATCTGCTGGGCCGACTGGCCTGAGCCGGTTCCGATCGTCGTGAAAGGACCGTTCAGTTTTGAGCTGTCGCTCCAGTACGACAGGATGATCTGGTTGTGGTCGTTCACCGATGGCAGGATATTCACGAAGTCGCCGACCGTCACAGAACCGGGCGTCAGGCCCGGGACTCCGCCCGTCGTGCCGCTGATCGAGCCAGCCGATGGCGTGGTCGCTGCAAGGTAGCCCTTCGTCTCGAAAGAGCCGATCGACACAGGAAGACCGTTGAGCGTCATCTTCGTCTGCGTGTTGTCCGAGATCGTCTTGCCATAGGTGTTCACCGCACTGATGACGGCGTTCGTACCCGTCAGCGGCGCGTTGGGCTTCAGGATCGAAAGGCCGACCTGGCCGGCGGCGGTTGCGAGTGACGTCGGCGACACGACGCTGATCGAGTACTGCTTCAGGCCGTCAGAGATGCGGTTGAAGACGATGTCTGCACTCACGCCAGCCTGCGATCCGTCGTTAAGGGCAACCTGCAACGTGCGCACACGAATCGAGACCTGGCGCGTAAACACGGCGTTTTCGAGCCTGAGCACATCGCTCATCCGGTCTACCGCTTCCTTCGTATCGCGCACGGTGACAAGCCGGGTCTGTGGATTGACGGTGATTCTGCCCAGCGGGGTTTTCAGGCTCTCCAGTTCCTTTGTGATCGACGCGATCTGGTCGAAAGTGCCGTCGCGTCCGGTCGACGTGACTGCGGAAAACGAGCCGGTACTCGCGTTGGTGGTACCCGTGCCGTTCGACTGCGCCCCGGTCGAGGTGTCGGTGCCCTTCGAAATTGTCGACTTGATGCTTACCGCGCCCGGTACGGCCGCGATCTGGAAGGTGCGGGTTACGAAGCGCGAGATGTTGATCGTCGCTCCATCGAAGCTCCACGCAAGACCAAGATCTTCTGTCACACTGTGCAGGTACTGGCCGATACGCGCGGTTCCCGGCTGCCGATAGACGGGTTCAATGTTGCCACTTGCTGACCCCAACTGGCTCCTCGCCTGCCCACCCGCCGCGCCCGACGTCGTGTCGATAAGCGAGTCACGCGAGATGAACACGTCCGGGCTCAGGTGCACGGGATATCCCGACGCATCCGATACCAGTGTGGCGATCTTCGTGATCGGAAGGTTTGCAGGCAGCGTGATGGTCTTCTCACGGAACACGGCTGGCAGCGTGGCCTCATACGCGACGGGCACCAGACGGTCACCGAGAAATGCAGTCGGCACATGCTCAACGAGCGGCATGGAGTCGCCAGTGTTTGCCATCGCGTGCGTCGCGTCACGCGTCGCCGCGTCATAGGCGCCATTGATGTCGGACTGCGAGATCGAGCAGCCGGTCAGGGCCGTCGCGACCAGGAGGGAAACAGCAGCCTGGAAATGGTTGAGACGCATTGTTGATTTAATCCTGGCAGTTGGCCGCGCGGGCAATCACGCGAATGACGTTGTTGGTGTGCACACAGCTCCGCGTGGGTGTGCGCATGTGGTTTGTTGCACGCATGACCTGCGTCAGCACCGAGTCGAAGTCGCCGCTGAAGGTCGCGTTGAATTCGAGCGGCAGGTCATCGTCGATCTTCCAGGCCAGTTGCCAGCCCTGTTGCTGCAGCCAGCGGTCAAGCGCATTACGCAGGTTGATGTCCTGCGGCGTGATCGCGAGCGTCAATGAACTGGCCCCTGCTGGCGCGCCAGTGCCTAGCAGGATGACCGGGGTGACGGCGGTCGAGGCGACGGCCGGCGACGCCGCTGGCGTCGGGGTGTGGGACGTCGATGACGCGGACGAAGTCGGTGCCACCATTGCGAGGGAAGCGACGGGCGCTACCGCCGGCGCGGGCGCAGCGGGTGTGCCAGCTGCAAGCATCTGCCAGCCGTCGCCTGCCGGCGGCGACAGATGCGACTGCGAGAACGAAGCGTTAGTGATATCCGTCAGCGTGAGAACGACAAATACCTTCGCAATGAGCGACGCGCGACGACGGATGGGCATAATGATCATTGGCTTCATGAGAGTCAGTGGGCCGCGCGCACGACGCGCCGATAAATGTGATTCGCGTACACGAGTTGCTTGCTCGTCGAGACGGCGTTGTACGCACCTACCGCCTTCCACGTCGGGCCGAACTGTTTGATGTTCGACGCCAGAATCCATGTGCCGACGTATCCGTTGACGCATGCGTTAAACAGCGACTCCCGCGTGACGCCGTAGCGCCTGAGCTTCGGGAGCCACGAAGAATTGATCTGCATCAGGCCGATGTCCTCAGAGCCATCGGCATTGCGGTTCACCGCATCGGCGCGCATCCCCGACTCCTGCTGCGCGATCGCGCGCACCAGCACAACGTTGACGTGATGGAACTGCGCGGCGTCATCGAGACAATCAGCGAACGCGGGCTGCACGCCTAGTAATGCCGCACTGAACGCGGCGACCACTCCCGCTCTCATGACTTCGGTCGATCAAAAAAACGAACGTCATGCTTGCGCGTCACGTTCACCACGTTGCCGTCGGCGTTCACGATGAACTGGTCTGCCGTGCCGTTGAACTTGAAGTACCGGCCCTTCTGCTCGCCCGACCCCATGTGGGCCACGTCAGACACCTTTACGTTGCCGACCGTGTCCGCAAACTTGAAGAACGTCGATCCTTCCTGGTCGAAGACGGCTTCGAGGCCTGCGCTGTTCTTCGGCTCGAACGTGTAAACGAGCCCCGCGACGCGCGCGACTTCGACGCTGTCCGAGCCGTTGGAAACCACAAAGCGTTCTGCGCGGTTGAAAGTCACGACGTTGCTTGAGTCGTCCCATTTTGGCTTGAGCGAATGCCCATCCATGTCCCGAAAGACGAGCTCTTTTGCGGGCCTTTGTGAAAAGCGGATCTGGATATGCGTGTCATCGCCATCCCGGATAGCGAGCGCGCCAAACTTCGCTGCAAGACCCCCGTCCTGCGCTTGCGGCTTGTCATTGTCGGTCGCTGCTCTCGCTGGCTCCTGACCTGCCGTAGTGATTGCTGCTTCCGCCGGCGCCGCGCTCGCGACATAGTTCACACCGGTTGATTTGACGGCCGCGCGGCGCAGCGTGATGTGATGCGCATTGAAGTCGACGTCGGCATACAGATCGACTGCACCGAGTAGACGGTCGAGCGACTGCATCCAGTTCTCGCCGTCACGCGTGGCGAAGCTTTGTGCACCGGTCAGATCGACGTCCTTCTGCGCGGAGCCTGTCCAGCCCTGCGGCACGAGCGACTTGACCATCTGCGCGAGTGGCAGCGTCGCGCTCATCGGGCGCGACGTCTCCAGCCGCGCGCGCGGGCCGATGAGGGCAAGGCGATTCGAGAAGCCTGCGAAGCCGACCGGCATGTCGCCACTTCGATTGCTCGCCTCTGCCGTAAAAGTGTTGGCCTTTTTCCATCGCGCTGTGGCGCTAGAGCCGCCGACCGAATACGAAACTACTTCCGGGGTGCCTGGCACGACGATGTAAGGCCCTTCAGCGTGGCCCCCTTCAACCTTCAGGGTCTGCCCTGCCCGCGGGCTGCAGGTACGTGTCGTTTCCGTCGTTGAAGATCAGCGCAGGCCGTTCGGTCATATTGCCGTTGACCTGATAATCAAAGTCGAGCGGATCGGTGCTCGCGGCCGAGGCAGGCAATGAAAGAACTGCCAGCGCAATAAGGGTTAGCGTTTGCTTCATAGACCGCGGTCGATTTGGGAAAGATGCTGGATGAAGCGCGCGAGGTACTCGCGGCCTGGCTGCGGATTGGCGCTGTGGTAGTACGCCACGGCTTTCACGGCCGAATTCGTCTTGCGATAGTTCTCGTTCAGGATGTCTTCGGCCACGTGGATGTTCGTTGCCGGCGCAAGCGCATCCCACGGCGACGCAAAGCGCTGCCGGTGGTAGCACCAGTTCACCTGCATCAGGCCAACGTCGAAATCGCAGCGACCATCGGAGATGAGGAAGCGAATTGCCCTGTAAGCGTCATCGCGCGTGCGGAAGAAGAAGCCACGTCCGGCGACGTTGAGCGTCCAAGGCCACGCACGACCGTTGTAGGCCGACTCATTCAGCGCGACGCCCGCTAGAATCTTCGCGTCGACGCTCGTATGCATTACATCGAACGGCGTCTGCGCTGACGTACAGGCCCAACCACCGCGGCGCTCGGTTATCGCAGCCTGTGCGTCATCGTCCAGCACTGCTGGCTGCAGCCATCCATTCCTCGCCAGCAGCACCTCCAGCCTTTCAGGCGCGCCATCAACGAGGACGGACGCAAAGCCGCGCGATCCCGGCGTAATGCTCTGTCCTTTCAGGGGTTGCGCCCACGTGAGAAAGCGCTGCAGGCCACACGCGTAGACCGGCGTGCCGGGAAGCTCAAGCATGGAGCGCTCGCCGTTCGCCTCAACGACGAACCGGGTTGGACTTATGACCGTGTCGATGACTGCCGCGCCGGATGACGAGCACGCGGCTGTCAGAACCAGCGCGGCAACCGCGCGCCTAGTCATGGTACGGCTCCATCACGATGTCCTGCGTGACCTGCACCAGGAACTTTTCGCCGGGCTTGACCGTGATCGTCGGCGGGATGTTCTGGTTGCGTTGAAGCACGGCCTGGGCAGTCGTGGCCGCGACCTGCCCTGCAGTGCTCCCAGTGGTCGTTATGCCGATCGGGCTTGCCGTCGTGGAGGTCGTTGATCCATTGTCGAAGCTTTTCAGCAGAACTGCGGTGATGAAGCCTGCTCCAAAAATCGCCAGGAAGTGGTTGTTGACATCGCCTGAAAAGCCCGCGTAACCGTTCTGGTCAGCCCCCTGCATGCCGTTCATCGGTACGCTCTTGCCATTCGGCAGGCGCAGGCTGGTCGACGCGACAAGCAGCCGCTCCTGACCAACCTTGATGTCCGCGCTGTACGCGCCGTTGATGAAGGCACCCTTCGGGATCATCAGACAATCGCCGCGCACGCTGTCGTACACATCTTCGTCCACCATCAGCGCGACGCGCCCCGGTTTGTCGGAGTTCAGGCCTTCGACGGTCTTGACGTGAATGTTGTGTGGAGGAGTCAGCGTGCAGCCGCCGGCCTGTCCGTTGAATGTCGTCCGCTCGATGCCGCCCTGCCCTGCCGTTTCTTTCAGGAACGCCTTGTCGCGGTCTTCCGGTGCCTGGCCCTGTTTGCCCAGCGCGAGCGCCATCGCGTCTGCCGGGTTCTGCGCAGCGGAAGCCGCTGCGGCGCGCGCCGCACGAAAATCGTCCAGAGTGGGAACGCCCGCAGGCGTGGCGGTTGCAGGCTGGTTTGAATTACGCGAGGCGCCCGACTGCTTGAACACCGACGAGGTATAGATCGCGTCCTGCTTGTTGCTGGCGGCGAGGGCCGCTGTGTCGCCACCGCCCGACCCTACCTCCCGCTGGAAATCATTGCCCGTCAGCATCGGCTTCACCGTCGGACGCTGCGCTGCCGCCGCATCCGACGCCGCACGCGCGGCCGCCTCTGCCGCAGCGGCCTCCTGTTGCTGCCTGATCACCTTGTCGATGTCAGAGGTGCCTGCAGCCGGTACTTCCGTGCTGCTTTTCAGGGCCGACGCTTTTTTCAGCCTGGCTTCTTCTGCCGCCTGATCGCTGGCTTTCAGCTCATAGTAGAAACCAAGCGCGCCGATGATCAATGCTGCCAGCAGGCCAATGCTCATGATGGCGTTGCGGGGCGTCTTGCCTTTGACGATCGCGGCCTGCTCGGCGTTGGGCGTCGCCTGTTCGGTTTTTTTGGCCACGATCAGAACACTCCGAACACGCGTCGGCGCCCACGCATCACCGTCACTTCATCCTTGCCCGAGACGAGAACGATCTCGTCGGCGAGGCGCTGGAACACAAGGAAATCACCACGGCGGATGAAATTTCCGACGACCCGGTCGCCGTGATCCTTGTACATCGGCACTGGCCACGTTTGCGCTTTTGCAGGCATACGCATCCAGATCGAGTGACCATCATCGAAGACGACCTCGGGCTTGAATTCAGCATTCCCGTCGACCGAGTAATCCCAGTTCAGCTTGTCGGGCGCGACGCTGATCGCGCCCGAATCACCACCGCGCTCGCTACCTGTTGCGCCCGGCCCTGCCCCGTTTCCTTCGTCGCGCACGCTCGTCCGAACCATCGGTGCGCGCGCATACTGGAAGCGCACGGTCTGATAGAAGAACCCGCCGGCTGGCGACGCGATCAGCGTGAAGTCGTACTCGCGCCGGTTTGTCGTCAAGTGCAGAGTGTTGACGATGTCCGCCTTGTGCGGCTTGATGAACACGTGGTTCATCTTGTCGTCGTCAACTTCCCACTGGATGCTGTCGCCCATCGCGGGATCGGCAATCAGCTTCTCGCCCGGCTCGAGCTCGATGGTCGTGAGTTTGAGCGGCGCGGTGAGCACGCGAAAAATCTGGTCGCGGCTATATGGGAAGACGCCGATGCGAGCGTCGCCTGGCATCGTAAGCGGGTCTGTTCCACTGTTGAATGGATTAACCGGACTCATTGGGTCACCGGCAATCATCGCGGCGTTGAACGAACCGTTGTCTGTAGGCTTTTTGGCGTTCGCCGCAGTCATGGGCAACGCCGTTGCCGCGAGCAGGACAAGGAGGCCGAGCGCTGGCCGTTGAAGTCTGGAAGTCATGCAGTTCAAGCTCCACCGGTCCGCTCGAGGCGGAAGAACGGAATATAGATGCCGAAGGGATTGGCGGTGAGCGCTGCGTCGGCCGTTGGCGCGACGATCTGATAGCGCAGGGTCAGCGCATACGATTTGACGTCTGGCTTGCCGGAAGCGCCCGCCTGAGAGGTCGTCGTTGTAAATTCAACGAGCACCGTCTGGTCCTCCAGCAGCGCGATGTTGCGCACGTTCACTTCACGGATCAGCTTGGGATTGGCCGAGATCTGCTGGAAAGGAGCGTCGTCGCGCAGCCAGCTTTTGAACTGGTCGGTGGCCGCGCCAATCATCTGTGCCTTCACCGAGTTGATGTTCAGCGACATACGCGACGTCTGAAGGCTGTCGGTCAGGACCGGCTCAATCGTGAACCAGCGGACGGCCATATCACGCATGCTCATGCGCAAGGCCTGCGAGTCGGGCTTGTAGGCAACAAGTTCAGTCACCACCGGATGACCACTGACGTCGGCCGAGACGCCGACCACGCGAGTAACGGAAGGCGGTGGCTGACGCGTCCAGACCGCTCCGGCCGCGACCGCAGCGCAGGCGAAAGCGATGAGCATCCAGCGGTTGCTCTCGACCTTGAGCCGCGTGCTCGTCTCGAAGATGACTTTCGATGGATCTTCTTCCTCGGCATACATGCCGGGGGCCGTGGATAGCGCGGCCTGCCGCTTGTTCCTGAAAATGCGCATGGCAACCCTTGATGAATGGCTACCATTGAAACAATTTCTCGCAAGCAATTTGGGGCAAAAGGCACAGAGTTTTAGCGGCCTTTTATGTCCGCTCCTTCGCATATGATCCGGGCAGATCGGCCGGGGTTTAACGCGTTACGGACCAAACGTCGGAAAGACGCTTAATTTTGATTGTCTTTCCGAATCCCGTGGGAAGTGAGTTGTGCTAGAGGTGTACACACAATGCAACGTTTACCGCGGTGGTCCATAAACGTTGCACTTCGGTTGCTTGCAGAATCAGGGGCTTAGCGCCACACGGCGAAAAACGCGTTTTACGTGTACACAGCCGAGAACTGTCTTACCCTTCGGAGCAGCTTTGATCTCCCTTTGAGGCCTCTCGGGCTCGGCGCATGGGCGTGTGGCGTAAGTTCGTTGGTTGGATCGTCCCCTGGTCGAAGGTGGGCGATCAGCGGATTGACGGGTCGGAAAATGACACCGCCGACGATCTCGATGAGTCTTACCGCGCGGTAGGCAACCGCGACCGCAAGCTATTGCTCATCGAAAACGGAGCAGGTCGTTAGTTCAAGCGCACGGGTTGTGGACACGCTTTGCAACGGCCGCGCCGATTTCATGGCTCGGTACACCGTACGTTACGAGCATTATCGATGACATCGCCCAGCAGGCAGGTTTTGCGTTCCGCAATCACGGTGTGACCGCGAGGCTCGCCGGTCAGTATGCGAGCGGCACAATGCTCGACCAGACCGAGCGCGTCGCGACCGCCACGCAGACGATGGTTGGCGGCTACTGTTTCATGTCCTCGTAGACGAGATTACCGCCGTATATTTGTCCGTCGTATCCCGGAACCTGAACCGAATATTGCTTGAGTGTGCCCTGACGGACGATAGTTGCGTTTGGATAGACGCCGCAATATCCGTCATAGACCGTCTTCGTCATCAGAATTGGTGGCGTCGCTGGACGCAGGGTAATCAGCTCGGGGGAGGTAAAGAACGAGCCGTAGAAAGGACTCGTGTGCACGACACGACTCGGTGCATATTGCGCCTGGAGTTTCGATACAAATTGTTCGAGTGACTCGTCACTCCAGTGCCATCCTGTGCCGAAGCCATAATCGTAAGCAACGCGGGCTTTTGTCTCCCATTGCGTTACTGCGGGCTTGTTCGCGATGTCCGTGAGCTTCGATGCCACGTTTGCTGGTCTGCCCAGCCACACCAACGAACGATAGCTGTGACGTTGCACGCCGTGGCGGCGAAAGCCGGTCTTCGTGGCAAGCATCCGGCCAAAGTCTATGCCGATGCCACATGCAACTTCACCGTGTTTGAAATGGCGATTGATGATGTGTTCTGAGACAGTATTCATCGCAGCAGCAGTATGGACGGCATTGGAGAAGCAGTTGTTCCGATCGAACATGATCATCACACGATCGCCGATGATCCCTCTTACGTGTCCGTTAAATTGCTCAGCGCATCGAACCATCGCCCGCACGAACGACGAGTAGAGCTTCGCAACCGTCTGCGGCCGGTGCGCGAGGTTGAGTTCAGTCGAGCGCCGGATATCGATGAACACAACGCAAGTCTCAACAACCTTGCAAGCCTGTTCTTTCGAATCGAGATTGGGGAATGTTATTGCGCCATCATCGGAGTGCGGAACAGTGTTCGTATTGGTAACTGTAATCCTGAATTCACCAGACAGAATCGTCTCAACTTCTGCAGCGATATCGGCACCGAGGTCTTTTAGTGTCATTGCTTTCTAGCTAGAGAAATTGCCCGATTACCGGCGCTGCCATCATGAAGAGTGCGAACAGCACCGCATAGGCGCTATAGCTGAACAGTCGCATCTTGCGCGCCGCAATGCGGCTGTTGACGACGATCTGAACCGAAAGATCATCCATGTATTCGTCGGTAACAGATCTGTCGGCCTTCGGGACATAACGCGCTTCGGTTCTTCCTCGAAAATCGTCGATTGAAGTCCGGGCGACATCGCCGAAGTACAGCATGTTATTTCCCAGCTCCTTTGCCCTCAGTACCTCCCGTATCGACAGCTTCGGAATAAATGAGGTAATGGATATGCAAGCTGCAATGGCAAAGAACGGCAACGCCAGCTTGAGCCCGCTGACGACAAATTCAGGAAGCGGTTTCCCCGACGAGAGCAGATTCATGCTCGCCAGAATCCAGGCTGAACAGAACGTGAGTAACGCCGCATTTTTCGTCTCGGCAAACTTGATGAAGTCCACCACACGAGCCAAATTTGCGGACATGAGCTTTTCGAAACTCTCTTCCTGATCGTTCTTCGCCATTGTCGATTCTCTGCCGCAGCGCAACCGTCGTATATTACTGTTGGAGTTCGCAGTAACTGCTAATCATGTCCGTAGATAGCATAGAGCCGGACGATCTGACATCGTCTGGCCGACCAAGTCCAGACTTTTACACCTTACGCCGCATCGCCGAGATCGAGGCGGCTCTGAGGATGTTGGATGAACTGGAAGTCGAGAGAATTCACAGCGCGTCCAAGCTTGACGGGCTTCCAACTAATCACAAGATCCGCTTTCGAATTCAGCTCGTTCACAGCCATCTCAATCACGCGCCGCTTTATATCTGCAAATCGATAGGTGTCGGGTATCTCGAGCACATTACGAAAATCTTCCAGCGTAATTAACAAACGACCCCGGTCCCGCTCGCGCATCAGCAGTTCGAGGAGACGCCAAGAATAGAGAGATTGAAGTCCCCGTGCGAACTCCAGCTGGTAGGACACGAAACGCCGCTGCAGCATGAAAATGTGCGGCGTCAGGTCTGGCGAGAAGGAAATCTCTGCCCAACCCTCGCCCTCGTGATAGACCGCTTTCCAGACCCAGTTAAGCGAAACCTTCCTGGGGCCATCCATGTAGGTCAGTGTCCTTTTTTGAAGGCTCGCGCAACCATCCCGTAGGCCTTCGTACGCGGCTGTTGCCTGCTTCTCACCTGTTCGAGGAGCCAGCGCTGCCAAAGCAGCAAATTCATCAGCCCGGACTCGAACCGAGACGTAGCCGCTAGACCGCTTGTGCAAAAACGGCGACTTCTTGCTGTCAACGCAGCGGAGCGCCGCCATCATCACGCGCTTCTCGTTGAGCGAGAGACCCTGTTGGGCGTTCACTAGTGCGCGGCTCATAGCTACTGTGCCCCTGATCCGGCCGTCCCCGTCCGTCGCTGGCTCATCCGATCCATCGATCGTTACCGGTTCGACCTCTACAATCTCTACCTGCGGTTGTTCGTCGGTTTGCTTTTTTCGTCGGGGCACAAAAGTGACTCCTCGCCATGGATGTCACAATTATAAGGTGACATCGCTACTAATCAAGTCACCGTTGTGGATAACGGTCGGAATCCGTCAACAGTAGCCCGGAACAAGTCCACTGAAGGTCGGAATCCGTCACCGTGGGGTCGGAATCTGTCGTCGTTGGGTCGGAACACGTCACTTCAAAAGCCGACCAGCCCCGAGAAAACGCTTAGGAATCAGTTATCTGCGAGCCTCTCCAGAACGTTTACAAAAGGTTTTACAAACCGGTTTACAAACGGTTTTACTATTTGTATTACAAAGAGGCATCTTAGAAATTTACCCGGCAAAAAACCAACCCTCGCAACGGTACAGGCCTGTGGGTAGAACTGCGACCAGGTCGGAATGCGTCATCTTTGATGGCGTGTGCAACATGGGAGAGGATTGCGACCTTACGCCAACAGTGTCTAAGCACCGGTCCGGTAGACTAGACTGAGCGGCTTTAGGTGCAATGGCATGCGCCTACGTCGCATGTCGAGGAAATCCCACCCACCTAGGAATCGCTTGTAAAAAAAGAGCGGGTATCCGCTCAAAGGTGACATATTCCGACCTTCTGTTCAGCGGAGGAAGGTGACGTTTTCCGGGCTGCCAAAGAATCGCCGGATCGGATTCATTTCGGCCGACGTGCGAACGCCCTGCACGATTTTGCGGGCTGGCCGGTCGGAAAGGTGACGTTTTCCGGGCTTCTTTCTGTTTGAAAAGTGACGTATTCCGACCTCAGGGCGCCGACTATCTCCTCGCCAACTTCAGAAACCCGTAACCGCTGACTCGCAAAGCCCGTTTGACGAGGGGCTGTCGGACCATCGGTCTTCAGTCTCCTTCGAGCCCGAAGAGTCGCCGGGTCGGATTCACCTGGGCCACCTCCCAAGGTGCTTCACTATCTGCCAGACACTCAAAAGATGACGTTTCCCGGGCTTCTTTCGGTTTTAACAGTGACGTATTCCGACCTCACGGGCGCCGGCCGCCCCGTAGATGCGACTAAAGGCGAACACTGTCCTGCACAACGGCGAACGATAGGCGTTATCAACGGAGGGCCGTTTGCTATCTGCCGTCCCCAGAGAGACTAATGGTGACGACTCTATTCCCTGCGGCCCCAGTTGAAAGATGACATATTCCGACCCGCCAGCCGAAAGCTAGTCGGTTTTTCCTATCTTCGAATGTTGCGGCCGGGAAAGCCGTACGAAAAGTGACGTTTTCCGGGCTAACGCTGTGGCTGCGCTAGCTGTTTGGCTGTAACCCGACGAAAAACATTGTGCCAACAGACCTTTCGGCCCGGAAAATGTCACCTTTTGACGGGCTGATGGCTCGCTTCGTCGCAACGTTCTGAGACCCGTGACCGTTGCGTCGGAAAGCGCCGTTCGACGCGGGCTCTCGCGCCGCGCGCTCACTGAGCCTTGTGCCCGTCGTCTTCAAGGAGCTTCTTGAGGGCGTCGATATAGGCTTCGGCTCGTTCAGGATTATCCAAAGCAAGGCTAACTTGGATATTTCCGTTGCCCCATTCTTTGATCGCACCGATGGGTGCGCCGTTACGATCGGAGACTTTGTACTGACGTGAGAAGGTCTTTCTCGGTGCGCGCTGCTGAGCTAGTGCCTCTCGAATTGCCTTCACTTTCTGGAAGGACAATCCTTCACTCACAATCCGCTGTGCGAAATCGCGGGTTTTGGTTTCATCGGTCGCTTTGAAGTACAGGGCGAGTTCGTACGCGATGTTGATTCCAAACTGCTCGGGATAAAGCGAGAGGAATTCTTGAGCCGAAGCCGGCAGTTCAAGGATCGTCAGCGTTTTGCTGACCTTTGACTTACTTTCTTCGACTAGGTGAGCGAGTTCGTCGTTGGTCTTTGCATAACCTTCGTCGAGTAACTTCTTGTAGCCTAAGGCGACGTCGAGAATCGTTTCTTGTTCACGCTCGTTATTTGCAGCGCGGGCGAGCCGGTAGAAGTCGATCGGCTTCAGCCCATCTAGGAGTTTGAGGTCCAACGTGGTGGCTCGGTTTCGAAGAGCACCCTGCTTTCGGTAGTGACCGTCAATGAGGATCGCGCGGTCTGGATCGCTCGGATGTCTCGCCGCCAGGGCGGGGACCAGCTGCCCGTCTTTAGCCATCGATGCTGCGCGTGCCGAGATCTTTTCTTCCTGATAGATCGTCCGACTGTTCAGCGGGTTGTCTTCGATCTTGTCGATGGGCCAAGGTGCGTAGGTCGCAGTGATGCGGCCTTCGCGTTCCAACGTTTCTATATAGGAGCGCGTATTGTCGGGTTCGACTGCCTGCCCAACGACGGGGCTTTCGAGAAGTGTCGTTCGACCATCGAGTGCCGCCTCAACGCGCTCAAACCGTGACGTAACGCTGTTTTCCCGCAGCGCCTGGTCGCGCTGCACGCCGGCACTCAACGCAGCTGTGAAATTTTTCTTTGCCATCGTCACTCCTCCACGACTTTCAGGACTTCGTCAACAAAAGCGTTGATTTCTTTGTGAGCTGCCTTGGCGCCCCTAATTTGCAAGACAGTACTTCCCGAGACTTCTGCCTCTTTATAGGCGGTGCGGAAGCCGAGTCGGGTCTTAAGCATCGGAATTTCCTCGTCCTGCTCGGCTGCTTGGAAAATTTGCTGAACAATCGTCACTTTTTGATCCATGTTCGCGAGCGAGCGCAGCTTCAGATCCGGGTTCGTCACCTGAGCGGACATGCCGAGTTTTTTTGCTTCCTGGACCGCCCACAGATTCCCCCCTGACGCGCCGATTGGAATCAAGCCCAAGTCGGAAATCAACAGAGCCACCGAGGGAGCGCTGGAGCGGATTGCAGGGGGGCAATCAATGACGATGAAGTCAAAGTCGGCAACGAATTTGGCAATCTCTCTGTCTGGACGCGGGCTTTTCGAGAGATTCGACAACGCTGCGGGGAACGGTCGATCGTCTGGCGCGGCGCCCACCGAAAGAGTCGCTGTACCTTGATCGTCCAAGTCGACAAGGAGTGTCTTATGGCCTCGCAGACCAAGGACACCCGCTAAGTTACATGACGTTGTGGTCTTTCCTGACCCACCCTTCTGGTTAAAGACGGTAATTATTTTTGCAGCCATGCGTGCCCCTTTTCGTTATTGCGTGCTCGCCGGATGAATCGAAGTGTTTCTACGTAGAAACCGGCGACGTGAGCCCCGCAGAATCTTAGTTGCCGAAAATCAAAGTTTCAAGGTGATTCAACTTCTCTCGGATCTTTTGAGTTGGAAGAACGTTGCCGAACCCAAGCAGAGGGGGGCGCCCCCTTTTTCTACGTAGAAACTTGGTGCCCCGCGTGGTTTCGAAAATTGCCAAGGTTTCGCGGGCGACGATTTCGATCGCCCGCGCTCACACCGAGGCTAGCGTTGCCCAGGGACCGTTCGTGGGCCCATCCTTCGATTCTGTCAGGGGGCCGAGGGACCCTGTCCGCCTCACCGCTGTGCTCGGCGCGAGCTGATTCGGCGTCACCCGCCACGCGAAACTATTGCCTGGGAGTGATGCGACGGAGTTTGGTTTCTACGTAGAAACCGGGCGTCCAAAGAACGCCGGCGGTATCACATCGGCCTCGCGGTAGCTCACTTGGTCACTTTTGGTTGAAGCTTTCTGAAGCGCGACTGATGACAGAATTGTGAGAAAGCGCGCCGCGGGTGGTGGAGTCGAAGAAGTGGGCACCTCGCTCATCATGTTCGGTTGATTCTGCTCGGAGCTTTCGCGCACCAATTGAGACACTTACTTGGGCCCTTTGCTTATTCGGGTGGCCCGCTTTGGACCTCGGTAGGATGCTGCTCGCCAGCGACATTTCCTTGATTAGCGCAATATCCTCGGTAGGATGAGCGAAACCGACGGACGAAAGGCGCTAGGGGAGCGGGGAGCGTTTTGGCCTTTGTCCAGAAACTGGCGCGGCGTACAGCAGCTGACAACCAAAAGATCAAACGACGAATGGGCAACATGAAGATCGCAGGGGCCAAAAAGATAGGCGATGACCCGCTTTCATTAGCGGCGCTTTATCGGGCGGGGTTGGGAACCAAGTGGCACAATAAAACGGAAGCCGCAGCGCGTCTAACGAGCTTGGGTCTCCGGATCCATCGGAACCAAATCCAACAAGCGTTAGCGGTGTCGGCGTTCCCTCGAGAGGTTTTGTCGTTGTTTCGCGACGTTGGCCTAGTTCACCAGACAGTCCGCGAGCTTGTTCGAGCGAAGAACAGTATAGGTATGGCCGACTTGGTAAGTCGCGCGGCGATAGTTGATCCAGCAGGGAAGTCGCGCACCGAGATTTTGGCTCACCTATGCGGTTCCCGTTGCCAAACGGATTTTCGTCCAACGTACAAGAGCGAGAGCCCTCTGGCGCTGCATGCGCGTTACCTCGAAGGGCTACGACTAGGAACCTGGGCGACGATGCGAGAAGCTGCCGAGAGGATGGATATTGCGCACTCACGGCTGGTCGCGGCATCGGCTGTGGCCGATTTGCCTCTTGAGATAACGAGTGTGCTGCCGTCGGACAGCCTCACTTTTGAAGTGGGCCGCGCGATTGCAGACTTAGTAGCTATCCGCGGGGTCGAAGCAATTCGCAAACAGGCTGTGGTCGCCCGGAGGTTGGACCCTCTGGTTAGCCCGCAACGCTTGTTGGCGCGACTTATGGGAATTGAAGCGTCCCAATTCCTTGCGAAGGTCAAGCGGGCTCCTCAAAGCCGCGGCCGACCGGGTGGGCTCTTCGTGGAGCTGCACCTCGACGCGTCGGACCCAGACAGTGAGTCGCGACTCGAGACGCTCGTTGGCCTTTTAAACGTAGAGTTTGCACGCCGTTCGGCGACCGCTGGCCGGGTAGCACAAGTGAGCCAGCGCAAGGCGGTACCACAGCAAGATCGGCGTCAACAATATCTCGCCGAGCAGCAGCATCGTCTTAACAGACCTGTTCCCCTCTCTCGTCTTTCACTTCCACCGCACCTCTCAGGGTCGGAGGGGTCGAACCGGAGCGCCGCCATGCTTTCAGTTGGCATCTGCGACGACCGATCCGCTCTGGAGCATTGGCTGTCCAAGTTTGAGAACGCAACGACTAGGGATAGATATCAAAGGGAAGTCGAGCGTCTGCTGTTGTGGGCCATCATTGCAAAGCGAAAACCGCTGTCGAGCATTGATGCTGACGATGCGGACGAGTACATAAACCGGTTTGCAGCGAATCCTCAACCGCGTTCCATCTGGGTCGGCAAAGGGCAGCGCTCGCGGGAAGATCCTAGCTGGCGTCCTTTTCGCGGACCGCTTTCAGACGAGAGCCGGCGAAGGACGCTTTTAACACTCAGGGGTTGTTTCGACGATCTCGTCGCGCAGGATTATTTGATCGCGAACCCTTTCCAAGGCATCGATTGGAAGGGGATCCGTCAAAAAAATACATATACTGAATTTGGCGAAACGTCCGGGGAGTGATGTCGGCGGAGCGCAGTTAGACTGGCTTGCAAAAACAGCGGCTCCGCGGCGTATCCAGTGGGTTTGTTACTGCTTCAAAAATAGAACCGACGCCGCGGTTTAGCGCGTAGCGCAGCCATCATTCGTTGACACGGCTCAGGAACTCCTCGGCCTCCCTATATTGACGCGCGATTTCGGCCGTCGCATATATCGACGTAGTGTCCAGCGAGTCGTGTCCGGCAAAATTCCGGGCGCTTTCCAAGCTCATTCCGTTGGCGATCGCGTGGGATACGAAGGTGTGTCGGAGCCAATGCGGGCTCACGGCGCTAAAGGCGCGGGCATGCGGGGAGTCCTCGCGAAGTGCCGCAGCCGTGGCCGCAGCGAAAAATCGCTTCACCGCCCGGTAAAGCAGGTCCTGATGAATCGGTCCTGCCTGCCGCGCTAGCGCCGCAAGCGCGACGCGACAGTCCTCACCACGCTGGCCAGCTTCTCGGCGCACACGGCCGATGTCCTGCTTGTCCGGCAGGGCTGGGATCAGCGCAGTGCCCACGGGGCAGGCGAGGGGATCGCGCGGAAAGCCGCGTGTTTCCAGATAGTCGCCGAGCGCCTGCAGCACGGCCGGCACGAGCGGTATGAAGCGCTCTTTGGCGCCTTTCCCGACGACGCGCAACAGATGTATAGAGCCAAGCTCCGCTCCAGCGTAGCGCACGATGACATCGTCCGTGAAAGCGCCGCAAAGCTCCGCGCGCCGCAGCCCGGTGCAGTAGGCGAACGTCAGTACGAACCGCATACGGGTCGCCGAGTCGGAGTCGGGCAGGGAGTCAAGCACCTTCATGGCGAACGTCCACGCTTCTTTCGTGAGGCTGCGCTCGGCCTGAATGCGAGGCTTGGCCGCGACGCGCCTGACATTGCCGACCTCATCAAGCTCAGTGCCCAGAAACACCTTAACCTTCGCAAACGCATTGTGGTCAAGGTACTGAGCATTGACGAGGTCGCCGAAGAACTTCTTCAGTGCCGCCAAAGCGTCCTGGCGGCTCTTGACCGACAGCGGTCCACGAAAGGGCCGCCATCCAGGTTCGCCTCGCGGCACGGCCCGGTTCATGACCCACTGCGAGACCGGTTGGGGATCAACGAGAAACTGATTGATGTATTGGCGCGCGTCGTCAATGTCGAGGCTCGAAAGCGGTTTCCCCTTCGCGAATATCGCCCAAAGCAGCAGTCGCTCGGCCTCTGCGCGGTATTTGTCGTGTGTGTTCGGATTTTCGTAGTCGGCCAGCCAGAACCGGATCGCCTCTAGGTCATTGCTGGCGCCGCTATTGTTCTTGACCAGATTCCGGTTTGCGCCGTTCGCGCCGTCCAGCTCGCGTGGGATCAGGAAATACTCAAGCGGCACGATGCCAGTCGCCGGCGAACGTTCGAGCCGGCTGGCTCCAGGGCCGCGTTCAGATGGAGGGACGAGCGAACTGGAACCGATACGGAGGCCGTCGACGTCCCGGTAGTTCTCCAGCCATGTCACGATCCTCCGCGCGCCGACCTCGCCGAGCCGGGGAACATTGCGATACCAGCGATAGCCAGCCGCGTTGATTGCGTCGACCAACCTGCCGATCGTTGTCAGTCCGACGTCGGCCAGGCGCAACGCCACCGCTGCATCAAACCACCCGAGAACATGATGGTCTGGCTTCGGATCCTCGACCACGAGCCGGGCCAGCGCATCGAGCGCCGCCAGTTGCCGGACGCGGAGGCGGGCATTGCGCTGCTGGCGGCGCAGCGTCGCGACGTGCTCCGCGCTTTTTCCCGACTGCTGACCGGCATGGTGAACCGTGAAAAGGTCCAGCAACTCCTTTTCGGTATAGAAGCCGTCCGGATCATGGTTGGCCGCGAACTCTTCCAGCGAAGGTAGCGCCGGGACCGCCGCGGCTGCTGCCGGCGCGACGTCAGCTCGCAACGCCGAAGGACGGATGGCGAGTAGCCGGGCCGTCGCAAAATCCTGCCGCTTGCGGGCGGCCGCGACGAACGCCGTCACCAGCCAGTCACGTGTCGACGCGGCCTTCCGCGCATCCCGGCCGAATTCCAGATACTGCTCGGCCATGCCGGAGAGATCGAGGCCTTCGAGATAGCCGCGAAAAAACGCCAGGTGCTGGAGGCCGATACGGCGCCCGTCTGCCTGTTCACGCTTGGCGCGTCGCCGGTTGGCCTTCGAGCGCGCTTCCAGGCTTCGCGGCGCTGCCTTCGGTCGGCCCGACGACGCGGACACTTCGCGGAACTCGACATCTTCGACGTCCCCAAACTCTCCCAGCGTTCCCATGCGCGTGTCCTGTTCTTATGTTACGGAAATTGTGTCGTTCACTACCTTGTGGGTTCGACCTGCGTCCGATGAAGGAAAATTTGTATCAGGCCTGCAGCACGGATCCTTGAAGAGAGGTGCGTTGCCAATGCGGTGATACAAGCTTTCCTTCTTCGCTGTCGGAAGGGAAAGTTCGAAATCGCGCCGCAGAGACGCAAATGATCGAAATCTCGGGCCGGCGGGACGCGTTTCGGCCCACACGCCGTGAAACACTTTGCGAACAACTGTGTTGGCGCTAAACCATTGCGCCGATTGAGTGTTTATGAACTTGGCGTGAAATGTTTCACGAGACTCAGGGTCGAGACGCGATTTCGGACCCCACCGAGTGACATCAAAGCCGCGCCTATCGGCGTCGCAATGCAGTTATCGGGTTGAGCGTATTGAACAATACGTTATTTGTAGTTTTGCCGATTCGGCACAAAACGCACACAACTGAGAGCTTCGTCTTTCGTCGGGCGTGTACTAAAACGTGAGCATTGCCCGCAGGGGAGCGCACGATGCGTTCACCACCTTTCCGGAAGGCGGCGACCGACGCAAGGCCTTATGGCACGCACCGGTTCGACGTGTACGGTCCCAAAGTGGGGCGTCGGCTGACGTTGTTTGGACATCGCGCGCTACAGTTCTGGTTGCGACTCGAATCCGACCCACAGGTGGTTACCTATTGCGAACGCCCGCTGTCTTTCCGCGAGCAGAGGGGCGATCGAGCCGCGGACTTCTGGGTTTGCGCGGACCACGCAGAACTGTTGTATATCCTGCTGCGGCCGTCGGAGGTGACGCTGGCCGCCCGGGGGCATTGCCTGCACCCGGCACTCGAGGCGTGGAGCCGGGCGCATTCGATGACGCTGCGCGCTGTCGCGCCGCACGAGCTCGACGATTCAGAGATGCTGTGCCAGAACAGACTCACGATGCTGCATTACCTGGCAGCGGGCGCGGTGCCCCGTGGGAGCGAGATTCTGCCTGCGATCCTGATGGCGTGCGAGTCTGGCGAGACGCTGGCCGAACTCGAGCAGCGATTCATCGCGTTCGATCCGATGGTCGTGCGCGCCGCTGCGTTCTCACTGGTCCTGAATGGCTCCCTCTGTTGCCCGACCATCGCAGAGCGAGTGCTCGGACCGCATAGCTGTCTGGTGACGCGATGAGAGCGATCGTGTCCGGCACGCTGCGCTTCGATCGCCGCTCTATCCCCGCGGAACTATCGGATATCGGCCAGTGGCCAACGGCCGACGACAGCGGGCTGGATGCAGATGCGCGGTCGCTGCTCGCGAGGCGCATTCAGGCGATGACGCTTTTCGTGGATGGCAGTACTTCGCTGCGAGCGATAGGACGTGAAACCGGACTGCGTATCAATGACCTGTACCGGCTGTTCGAGCGTTGCATCACCCGTCACGAGGACGGGCGCATCTACGGCTGCCGGGCACTCCTTCCCTGGCTGCACACCCAACCTTACGAACGCAGTGCCACGGTAAAGGCTTCCGGCGCCGGCGGCGCAAGTGGTGCATTTGCGCAGTTGCTTCAGCGCTATCCGGATATTGCACAGTGGATCGAGCGGAAGGTCGCCGCGCGTAGCCGGCCTCACGCGACTCTGGAAGAGGTTCCCCGCCAGATCTGGCGACTGCACGCTGGTTTTCTTGCCCAGTGCCGGCAGGCGGGTATCCCGGCGCACGAATACCCGTTCAACCAGAAACACCTCGGTGAGCGATCGTTGGCACGTCACGTAAAGAGGCTCGCTGGCCGACGGTTCGCCGCCGCGGCTCGTGCCGCCGGGGCGCAGCAGATCGACCATGCGTGTCAGGCTGACCTCGCCAACGTTCGCAAACCTGCGACGTACCCATACGAAGTCGTGGAATTCGATGGCCACAAGCTCGACGTGCGGCTGACACTGCGAATCGATGACCCGTTCGGGTTCGAGACCCTGCTGGTGCTGCACCGCATCTGGATCCTGCTTCTGCTCGATGTGGCGAGTCGGGCAGTGATTGGCTATGCAATTTCGCCTGGGCGCGAGTACAACAGGGACGACGTCGCCCAGGCACTGCGGTCCGCGCTGATGCCACACCGCTCCCGCGAAACGATGATTCCGGCGCTCCGTGTCAGGCAGGGCGGAGGATTCCCGTCGGAAATCATTCCGGAGACGGCGTGGGCATGCTGGAGCACGCTGCGCTTCGACGCCGCCAGGGCGCACTTCGCGAACGCGACGCTTGAGCGCCTCACAACCATTGTTGGGTGTGCAACCGATAACGGTCCGCTTGGCGAGAAAAACGAGCGCGCGTTTGTCGAGCGCTTCTTCGATCAGCTCGCATCGCACTTTGCGCATCGTCTGCCTGCTACCACCGGCCGCGATCCGCGCTCGGTTGAAAGGGCACTGAGCGAGGTTGGTGGCGACACGTCGCTGATGATGACGCTGGACGAGCTCGAAGACGTCATCGACGTCGTGCTCGCCAACTACAACGGTGAGCCACATACGGGGCTCGGCGGACGGACGCCGCTCGAGGCAGTGCACTTCCGTCTCGCCCAGCGCGAGGGACTGCTGCGCACATTGCCCGAAGCGCGGCGCAGCGCACTCTGTCTGCTGCAGGAAGCCCGGATCGTGACCATTCGCGGCAACGTTGCCCGTGGTGTGCGGCCGCACGTCAACTTTGAGTACGTGAGATACGACAATGGATTGCTGTCGGGCATGACCGGGCTGATCGGCCAGCAACTGCGCGTCTATTTCAACGTTAAGGATTTGCGCCACCTGCATGCCTTCTTCATGAACGGTGCCGAACTCGGTGTGCTCACGGCTGCGCGCCCGTGGTGCTTCACGCCGCATTCGTTGCGTATCCGTCAGGAGATCTTTTCGCTGATTCGCCAGCGCAAGCTCGCCTGGCGCGAAGGAGAGGACCCGGTCGGCGCCTGGTTCGCATGGAAGAAGGAGCAGGCCCGGCAGCACGCGCGCGATGCGAACGATCTTGCGAGAATGCTTACCGACCGGGCCAAGGCGCATACCACGGCGCAGGGGACGGCAGGCGCCATGGAGGCGCCGCCATCTGCGCCGAACGTAGTCCGTCTGCCGACCCCGGTTCCAGCGCGCGAGGAGCCGGTGCCGTGGCTCACAAAAATCATCACATACTGAGCAGCCAATGCTCGACGCCCTTAAACGCCCGGTTGAGCCGACAGAGCATCCGCTGCTCAGCCAGTCATATATTGTGCCCACGCCAGCGATCGCTGCCATGTACGCGCGCGTTCGGAGGTGTATTCGCCGCGGCGTGAGCGGTGCGGTGATCTATGGGCATACCCGCTGGGGCAAGACGTATGCAGCGCGCTACTGCGTGCGGCTTTTGCGGCATGAACTGCCGCGCGTTGCCGTCCTTACCCTGGGCATGCCACAGAATCCGTCGCGTTCGGAGGCCTTGTTCTTTGGCATGCTGCTCGATGTCGCCCAGCACGCCCGGCCGGACAGCGGTTCAGCGCTGCAGCGGCGCCTGCGGCTGTATCACAAGCTAGCGGAGCTGGTGACACGGGCGTCGGGCAACACGCTGGTCATGTTCGTCGACGAAGCGCAGCGGATGGAAATTGAGCACTACGAATGGCTGCGTGATGTGCAGGATGAACTTGGCAGGCGGGGCATTCGCATGTTTGTGTTTCTCGTCGGCCAGCCGGGCCTCCTGAACCGCAAGAGTGCATTCAGGCAGAGCGTCGACACTTCGCAGATTGTCTCGCGCTTCATGATCGACGAATTGCAGTTTGCGGGTCTGCGCTCTGCAGGCGACCTCAAGATGCCGCTGATGGCGTACGACAGTTCCGTCTTTCCAGAGGGAAGCGGATGGACCTATACGCGCTACTTTCTGCAGCGCGCGTTCGACACCGGCTTCAGGCTCGGGACTCAGCAACCGCTTCTCTGGGAGGCCTTCGAGACGGCGCATCGCCTCGCGCGGTTCGACTTCGCGATGGAGATCCCAATGGAGTACATGGCTCGCGCAGTCGAGATTGCATTGAGCCGCAACATGGAGCATGACCGGCCGCACTTCGAACCGAGTCGCGCGTGCTGGGACGAGGCCGTTGAGGAATCGAGCTTCGTTGCCGCTCTCGAGGCGTTGCGGATCATCTTTGTGGACGACCCGGCCGCGCCATGACCCGTCGCTTCGACATCGTCCTGCCAGACGAAGCGCTGCCGGTACACGACCCATGGTGCTGGCGTGACGACTGGCGCGTCGAGGGCGAATCGGCATTCGCCCTGCTCGCGAAATTCCAGCGTCTGAATGCGCTTTCCTGCGCAGCGCTGACGGACTCCTTCGCGAGCCGGGGAGGGCGCCGGACGCCGCCCCGCGACCTTGACCTGCGCGATGCGCGCCGCTTTGACCTGCCGCGCATGATGGAACTGTTGCGTTTGTCGCTCGCCGACGTCGCCGCCGCATTCGTCATGCCGTTCTGCCTGAATGACCGCATCGCGTCCCCGACGCTGCGCTGGTGCGTGCGGTGCGCGCAGGCGGGCGTGCATCTCACGGCGTTCCAGGACCTCAACGTGGACGAGTGTCCCGTGCACCATCTGCCGCTGGAGCAACGCTGCGAACGGTGTGGTGAGGCCATTCCCTACAGGCTCAGGCCGGATATTTTCCGGACGCCGTTTAACTGTCCGTCCTGCGCCCGACCGTGGTGGGTGCCGACACAGGGTCCTGATGACCTTCGTGTTGCTCGCCCGTTTCAACGCCGGGTGGCCGGACGGGTGAGCGATACCCTCGCGCGCGCGCGCGAGTCGGCGGCGCCGGATGAGGCATGGATCGCGTTCGGCGCGAGCGCAACGGCGGAGGGCGAGGATCCGTGGAATGTTGTCTCCGCGTGCGACGGATCTCCCGGCGATATCGACGCCCGGGCTCGTGCCTGTTACAAGTGCGTGCGGCGGAGGTTGATGCGCGTCTACGCCCAGGGACACCACACGTGCATCACGACCGCTGCGCGCCATCTGGTCTGGCCACTGGCCGCCTGCGCGACGACGCCATTTTGTCCCGTCGCACATGCGTTTTTGCGATGGCGTTGCAAGTGGGAAGGCGTGAGTACACCGGGTTGCCTGTTACAGCGTCCCGCGCACGGTGCGCTTGGCCTTGCCATCTGGCTCTCGATCGATGCACCGGTTGCACCTGCGTCCTGGAGCAGGGCGGCCAGTCAGTGGCTGACATTGCACCTTCTCGTACAGGCGTGCATGGACAGTTTTCGCACGTTTCTTTCGGAGGCCCAGGACGCTAGCGAGCACCGCCGCCCACTCTGGCTGCCGTTTCCAGCCCGGGATTTCGCGCGTAGAACGGTCGTCGTTCGGGGTGGCGTCTATCGGAAGGAAGCCGCGCAGATTCAGATTCTCGCGCTACCGAAGTTACATCGCGATTTTCGGTTGTACAAAATTCCGGGGAACAATGCCCATCGCAGCAGCCATCAACTACGCCTGTACCAGAACGTCAGGCCCGTGCAAGACCAGCAAAGCAAGACACTGCTTTCGCGAGAAAATTAAATCGCAATACTAATTGTATGGCGATGGGAACCTGCGGGGAAGGCGCGCCCACGGACCGATCGGCTGTCAATGAGGGCGACCGGACGGATTATCGACACAGGACAGAGCGTGGGCGTACCGCATTCTCACGGAAGAGTGCCTTCCAGCACCGCCGCGCGAGCGTTTGGACTGAGCGGATTGCCGGCACCGGCGACGGGCGCCAACTGGTGCTTGAGGTTCGCCTCGATGAGTCGCTCCAGTCGATTGCAGGCGTCAACGATCACCGCAAGACGTGTCTGTGACAGCGCACGGTCGTATTCATTTACCACCTTCGTCACGTCACCGACAAGGTCTTCAGGCACAACCCAGATTCCGGTCGCATCAGCTTGCACTAGGACACCGGCCAGATCGCCCTCCACGCGTTCGAGCCAGGCGAGTTCCAGGTCACTGTGTCCGGCTTCGGAAATGAAATTGGTCAACAGGACAATCTGGGATAATTCGTTGATCAGGCGGCGGTCCGCTTCACCATTGCGCAGGCGATCGAGCGCGAGGCGCGTGCGGAGTACGAGTTTCGCCGCATCGTCGCGAGGCATCGGGAGGAGGAGGGTTCGGGAGCGCGCGCCCGCAGCTTGCTTGCGGGGCGTGCGAAAGGATTTTCTGGTCGACATGGACTGGTTCCAGGGTCGTCGTGGCCGATAGCGTTGCGACGCGATCCGCATCCAACGACGGATCAACCCCGGCCTTCGCAACGGCAAATGACTGATATTTGATCGACCGTCATCGCCCGGTTGAATGCCCAAGGAATCAATGACCAGCGACACTGGACAGGTTTGTGAGCTTGTGCGGATAACGCCCGATGTCGTTTTCCATCGCGATGCCCTGCATGCTGCCGCACCTTCACCGATGGCGGGTCGACAGACTCCAGCGGCCACGAGGGCGACGCGCGAGGTCCAGCTTTCGCTTGCCTTCGCGCACGATACGGACGAGGACTCGTGCTAGAGTTGGGCAGCTCCGCCTAGGGAGGGAAGATTGGATCTTCACGATGTTCGGCGTGTGGCCGCGGCCACTCAACTCTGCATCCTGCTCGACCAGCTTGCCGTCAGGCTCCCGCAATTGGCAGTGGCGCCCGGCTCAACTGACTGGTCGAAAGTGGACCGGCAACTGGCACAGGTGCTTGCCTCGCTTGCCGGCCACGCCGGCGCGATGCGACATCGGTCACGACGCAGCACCACTGCATCCGCACCGCTGAGCGACTTTGGTAACGCTTCCCTGTTCTGAAAGCGCCCGTGACGTGCCGCACCCATCCAGCCGGGATTGCGCGTGTCCCGTCGGTCTGTTTGCCTTTTTGCATGAGATGGCGCGCCGGAGGCAATCGCCGTGCTTGGTCATCGGGCACTAGCCGGCCACGAGCCGCCGGTCGAGCTCGCCATCCAATTTGAATAGCGAAGGTCTCATCCACCCCCGCTCAATGGCCGGTTTCCGGCGAGCAAATGTAAGCGCCCGGTCATCCCATCTTGAGTCACCGTGAAAGTCTTGGGAGCATCGTGTTCACTTAAATAGGTGGACACGTGAACACAATTGAAGAAGCAGCGGCGCCTGGCCGTCGACGACGCCGGCGCTACAGCGTCGAGTTCAAGGCTCAGGTAGTAGCAGCTTGCCAAAGGCCCGGGGTATCGCTCGCGGCCATCGCATTGCACCACAAGCTGAACGCGAATCTGCTTCGACGTTGGGTCGAGCAGGCCGAAACGAACGATTGTGTGCTGGTGGCGCGTAGCGACATGGCAGCGCCACTGGTAGCGACGCCAGCACCGGAATTTGTACCGTTGCCTCTTGAGACGCGAAACACGCGCACAGCTGAGATTCGCGTCGAGGTGCGTCGCGCGGACCTGTCGATAACGGTTAGCTGGCCAACCTCAGAGGCAGCGCAGTGCGCCGCCTGGCTGCGCGAGTGGCTCGCATGATCCGCATTGATCAGGTGTGGCTGGCAGTTGACCCGCTGGATATGCGGGCCGGCTTCGATACGGCACTGGGTCGGGTGATCACCGTGTTCGGCGCTGCGCATCCGCACCATGCTTACCTGTTTGCCAACCGGCGAGCCAACCGCCTGAAGGTGCTGGTTCACGATGGGATTGGCATCTGGCTGGCAGCGCGACGGCTGAATCAGGGGCAGTTCGCATGGCCGCGCGCGGGTAGCGAACCAAAGCAGCATGCGCTCACGCAGGAACAACTTGCCGGTCTGGTGGTGGGTTTGCCATGGCAGCGCATCGGCGCGGACGGTGTGATCCGTGTCATTTGAGGACGTTCGGTACGTATACGGTCGCGCTTTCGCGCTCTCCGGGGTTCTGGCAGACTCGTCTGCATGGATCTGCCCGCCGACCTCAACACTCTTAGCCCCGAACAACTGCGTGCGCTCGCCACGCAACTGATTGCACGCGTCGAAGACCGGGACCGGGAGATTGAAGAGAAGACCCGGGAGGTCGGTGAGAAGGAGCGGGAATTACGCTATCGGCAGACCCGCATCGACCAGTTGACCCACGAGATATCGATTCTCAGACGCCATCAGTTCGGCAGGCGCAGCGAGCAGCTCAGCAGCGATCAGATGAACCTGCTGGACGAGGCAATTGACGCGGATCTCGCCGCCATTGAAGTTGAGCTCGAGCAACTTCAGCCACAAGCCACAACCGAGCCGCTACCCCTGCAACCGAAGCGTGCAGCGCTGCCGGCGCAATTGCCGCGCACAGAGATCCGGCATGAGCCGGAGAGCACCGTATGCCAGTGTGGCTGCGAGCGCGTGCGCATCGGCGAGGACATCAGCGAGAAGCTGGACTACACGCCGGGTGTGTTCACCGTGGAGCGGCATATCCGTGGCAAGTGGGTGTGCAGAAACTGCGAAACACTGATTCAGGCTGCGGTGCCTGCGCATGTGATCGACAAGGGCATCCCGACCGCAGGACTGCTGGCGTCAGTGCTGGTTGCCAAGTACGCTGACCACCCTTCCCCTGTACCGTCAGGAGCAGATCTTTGCGCGAGCGGGCGTCGCGATACCGCGCTCGACATTGGGCGCATGGGTCGGTACGTGCGGCGTGCAGCTACAACCGCTGGTCGACGCGCTGCATCAGGAAATCCTGCAGCAGGGTGTGCTGCATGCGGATGAGACGCCGGTACAGATGCTCAGTCCCGGCAAAGGCAAGACTCACCGCGCGTATCTGTGGGCGTATACGCCCACACACTACAGTGAGTTACGCGCCGTGGTCTACGACTTCGCCGACAGCCGTGCAGGCGAGCATGCCCGCGCGTTCCTCGCTGGCTGGCAGGGCAAACTGGTATGCGACGACTACAGTGGTTACAAGGCTGGATTCCAGCAGGGCATCACTGAAATTGGATGTGCGGCGCATTATCCCGAGCGTGGTTTTATCTGGAGGGAAGCAGGTTGCCACCAACGGATCCGCGGCATGTCTGAGGTTCGAACTCCACATAAGGTTTGATCGCGCTCACAAGGACTGCAAGAACGCGAGCAGGTCGGCCTTGGGCTTCCATGGTTTTGTGGTCGCCGGCTCAATGCCAGCCTTCTTCCAGAACGCCTGCATGGCGTCGCGCTTCATCTGAAGGTTGATCGGTTCTGTTGCAGTAAGGCCCACGTTAAAATTGGGTAGCGAATTTTTGAGCTGTGCGATGAAGAAGACGAAGACACCGCGAACCACACTCGCGCCGGGCTTGGCCAAGGTCCTGAAGCGCCGTCACTACCCGCTTGAAGTGATTTTGCTGTGCGTGCGATGGTACGTGGCCTATTCGCTGAGTTTGCGCAATCTTGCGGAAATGATGGGCGAGCGTGGTGTCGCGGTGGATCATTCGACGGTGTACCGCTGGGTCATCAAACTGCTGCCGCTCTTCGAAAGGAGCTTCCGCAAGCACAAGCGTCCGGTTGGGAAAAGCTGGCGAATGGACGAGAGCTATATCAAGATCAAAGGTGAGTGGAAATATCTTTACCGGGCAGTGGACAAGGCGGGCGACACGGTCGACTTCCTGCTCAGGGCCAGGCGGGACAAGGTCGCTGCCCGGCGGTTCTTTGAAAAGGCGATCACCCATAATGGTACGCCAGAGACCGTGACCATCGACAAAAGCGGCTCCAATCTGGCCGCACTGGATGCGGTGAATGCCGATCGCGAGACGCCGATCAAGGTCCGTCAGATCAAGTATCTGAACAACATTGTCGAACAGGACCATCGGGCTATCAAACGCCGGACCCGGCCGATGCTGGGAGTCAAGAACTTCCACCGTGCGAGGGTCATTCTCGGCGGCATCGAGGTAATGCACATGATCAGGAAAGGACAGATGAAATCTGCGGGCAAAGACCCGTCGCCTGCTTCCCAGCAGTTTTACTCCCGTGTATCATAAGCAATACTTATCATATCGACATTTCTCGTCCCGACACCCTTACTGCAACAGAACCCTAATGCGATGCGCGAAGCCCACGCCGAACTTCTCATACCAGCGGCGAATCGTCTCGTAGCTGACCGTCACGCCGCGCTCGAACAGCAACTCTTCGATATCGCGAAGGCCGAGCTGGAACCGGAAGTACCAGCGCACCGCATGGCTGATGACCATCGCCGGGAACGTGGCAATGCCTTGGGGCTTACTGCCACTGCCCTCCCACGTAGCATGTAGGTCGGCGGGCTACTGGATTGCTCCTGCTATCGCAGTCACGATATTGGTTGCCTGCTGCACAATCGTGTCCCGGTACGATTCGAATAGGCTGTCGCTGAGCTTTCCGTCGTCGCCGTCGGAGAAGTTGGTCATGACCGGCACATGCAGATGCCCCGCGAAGATCGTGCGCTGCGGATTCAGCGTGTCACGCAACTGTGTGTTGCGATAGCCACTCTCATTTGACAGATAATTGCCGCCCCCACCGCGATAAGCGCACGACGTTGCGGCGGGCGGTACTGGGTTGGTCGGTGGTGGATATGGCAGTGATTCGGTATCCGAGTTGAACGATGTCTCGATTGAGTTACCGCAATCCTTGAAGTCGTCGTGGTTGGTATGCCAGGCAACTTTGTAACCGCCGGGCTGCGAGCTGCCCGGCTCCGTAATGGCCGCGCCGGAATTCGCTCCGATGATGGTCGCGACAGGTAGCGTGGTTGTCGTGTACTGCTCCGGCTGATCGAGTTGCCAAGGCTGCGGATCGTAGCTGAGCACGTCGTCGGGTGGATAGATGTCCGCGTCCTGCATTCCAGGTAGCAGTGGAGCGCCAAACGGATTGCCAATCGTCGTGCCGAGGTTGTCTGCGAATGCGGCCGCGTGATAGCGGCCGTGCCAGTTCTCGATCCAGAAAGCACCATAATCACCCTGACTCATCGTAATTGACGCATCGACCCGTGCATCACCGATAAAGAATGGTGCGAGCGTGTGCTCCTGCATCCCTTTGCGGAACGGATCGTAATCTACTGGTAGCAGATAGGTCTGGATTAATGCCGTCGAGCCGTCCACCAGTTTGATGCTGCGGTTGGCAAGTGCGAGCGCAATGGCTCCTGATGGATTGCCAGTCCGGATGTTGGTCGATGAGTGAGTTGCTCCTGGCGTACCGAGTGTGAACGGATCGAAGCCGCTGATGATAATTCGTTTCACTCCCTTCCCGGGCGCAAACTGAATGGCGTATTGTCCACGCGATGCGCGTTCAAGCACCCACTGGAGCTGTGCGCGCTCGAAGGTCGTGAGCGTCACCTGCGGGGCCCACTGGCGCAGTACCCGTGTCATCTTGAGGCGCGCCCAGTACAGCATGCGGTCGTCGCTGCGCGGTAGTGTGCCGCTGACAGAACGACCCTGCACGCGATCGACAGCAGCATTCCATAAGCCCTCGCCAGCGATTTTTACAATGCGCACCGCGTCGTCAAAAGAGCGAATCGCGCCGTCCTCGCAGAGTCGCCCTGAGAAGTCAGGACCAAAGTGATCGAAGCCCGATGCGGCGAGAATCTGTTCAGCGAACGGCGTGGTGTTGCCCGGCAGTACATTGACGAGCCGCTGCTCCTCGTACGAGAGCGCGACGCTTGTATTCATACAACCCGCGTATGCTTGTGCGACGGTGCGGGAGGCGGATTCGCGCTGGGATGACTGAATGAGCGAGGCTGGCGGATCGAGCGGGGCGTTCGTGGGTTGATTGGGGTTTTTGGGGCTAACGGAAATCGGCTCGTCCCGATTGGCCGTCGAGGACGGTGCGACGTCAGTGTCGGACGCAACGTTGTTGTCACCACCGCAGCCGTCAAGGAGCAAGGCGGCACACAACACGCAGACAAGTACGGCGTCTTTCATCCGTTCGTCCTTTCTGAAGCTGCGCTGGCTGGCGCCGGTACAGCCGGTCGCAGCGGCAGCTTCTGCGTGCAGTCGCCGTCAAAGTATGGCCCGTTAACTCGTTGCCAGGACGGATTGGGTGCAGTAGGACCGCATGTTATCCGTTCACCATGACGCCACGTGTAGTAAGCGCCATCGTACTGCGCGCTCGCGGTCGCGCTGGCAAAAGCGAGCACCGCTAATATTAGCCAGTGTTTTGGCATGGAGTCTTCCTTACAAAACGCGCCGTGTGACGTACGGCCGCGTGAAGCGCTGGCCCCAGCGCATGATCGTCGTGTGCGCCATCGACAGACAGCGCCCAGCCGTCACAGCGAGATCTCGAAAGCCGAGCTTGTGCCGCAGGTACCAGCGCAAGCAATGGGAAATATCCGCGATCGAAGTGGCACCTGTTGAACAATCCGTCAATGTCGTTGAGCTCACGCATTGACTTGTGCTCGTCAAAAACTCGAGCATAACAGACCAGCGCATCCGAATTTCACTATTACCGACGACACGTCCTGGCAAGTCAAGTCTCTTCTATTGCCACCACTACATACACGCGACAATGCCGACAAACCACACATCGAATGAACTCATTCCTACATCAATTCCGTCCCTTGACGCGGTCGAACTCTGAATAGGTGAAATATTCGACCTCCTTTCAGAACAGTTGGGGCATCATTTCTTTCCGTTTGGCGGACAGCGCCATTTGTCATTTCCCTTTCCATCCGCAACAAGGTTCTCACGTTCCATACCGAAGCCTGTATTGAGCTCATGCCGCCTCTACGCCGGCTGCCGCCAGGTCCGTAAACAGGTCTCGTCCTGACTGATCCTGGAGCGACGAAATGACCCCAGTTTTGACAGCACCTTAACGAATTAACGACGCATCATCGAACGGTTTGCTTTCGCTCATCTTCTCAACACATACCTGCCATCCTTATGGATGACTTTTCCACGGTCGCTCACCACCACGTCTTTTGAACGCAGCAGCACCGGGCGGTTTGAAGCCTGCTCCTGCAAGCCGGCTTCGGGAGGCCTACTCCCATCTTCAGTACAGCACCACAAGCTTTCGGTTGTGTTCGTGACACACTCTCGTCCATACGCCAGCTTTTGCCGACCGGACGTTTGTGCTTGCGGAAGGCTTTTTCGAACAACGGCACCAGCTTGATGGCCCATCGGTGCACGGTCGAATGATCGACCTCGATACCGTGTTCCGCGATCATCTCTTCGAGATCACGCAGACTCAACGAATACGCCACATACCATCGTACGCACAGCAAAATCACGTCCACCGGGAAATGCGGCGTTGTCACGTTGAGTTCCTGGCGACACAGTAGTACAAAGGAAGCACGTCCGCTCAGAAAGCGGACGGATTTTGGGTGACCTCAGTGAAGCGATGCCATGCTGCGAACCGTTCGCTGAGTTGTTTTCGATAGAGAGAGGCGCGCAGTAGATGGCGCTTCAGCGCGAAGTGTTGCCGGATCGGCCAGAAGTTCGACAGGAAGACTTGCGTACGCCCAGGCTTGCGGAAGCCACGCATGCGACGCTCCCGCTCACGTGTGGGCTGGTGACTGTTTTCGGCTCGGTTATTCAACCGAGCGCTGGCTTTGACGAAGACATGTTTGACGTTCGCCAGCTCGGGGATCTCGGCTTTCGCGGCGGGATAGCTACGCAGCTGGTCGGTGACGATCTTGCGTGGCACCTCAGGACATGCGGCGAGAAGCCGTTTGAAAAACCGTTTGGCTGCCGCTTTGTCGCGCCGTTTCTGCAGCAAGACATCGAGTTCGGCGCCGTGCTGGTCGACCGCCCGCCACAACAGATACAGTAACCCGCGATAGGTATTGTTCCCCGACAGGGTCAGCAGACCACTGCCTGACTTTGTCAGGCTACCTTCATAGGCACGTGTCTGGTAAGCAGACTCGCGCGCGGTGCCGATGTCGTACGCTGTCTTGTCGCTGTCGCTCGCATTCGAGGGCAGTCCCTGCGTCCAGCCCTTCGTTTTCAGCGTATCGAGCCACGATTGATGCTCTGCCGCGTCTTCTTTCTGACGCGCGGCGAGTGCAATGTCCGAAATGTCGTTCGACCATACATCCGACATGCCAGAAGGCAAATTAACATGGAACCGACCCAGCAACTGGCTGGGGCCGTTCATTGCCTTCTGTAGATCTGGGAGCCCCCAGCCTGCCACCGCATTGGGCACGTGCGTATTACCCGGGATCAATGCAGTAAGATTGCCGTAACTACCACTGTTGTCGTAGGGAAGCTGATCGAGCGGTTTCGAAGGGTCGACCTTGTTGGGATCCGAAACCATCTCTTGCGAAGTCGTGAGCAATACCGTCAACGCCTGCTCGCTAGTCAGATAGGGATAACGCTCCATGACAAGCGCAAGCGCACCGGAGGCGTATGGAGCAGACGCGGATGTGCCGTTGAAGCGGGGGTCATAGCCGCCTCCAGCTTTGGGGGCCATCGCCACGGTCGGCGCCATGAGACACCACCATTTTGCAACACCGCACTGGTTATAAACCTGCCCATTGTTGCGGGAATAACCGGACACGACTAACCAGTCCGTTTCAATTTCCGGACGATAGTATGGCAACGCGGCCAGCACATCCGGATTTCTCTGAGGGTCGTTCGACGCGGAAATAACTTCAATATAGTGATATTTCGTGGCGGCCTCTGCGGCTGCATCTATCCAAGTTTTCGAACCTTCGCGCGCGCGTTTAGCGAATCCCTGTACGCGGTTTTTAACTGGTCAACATTGTCTGTCAGATTCTCTGCCGGAATGGGAGAACTCTGACCCCAACTCTGATTGACGATACGAACACCACTTTTTCCCAAGGAATCATAGGCAGCAGTAAAGTAACCGTAGTCTAGGCGGTTGGAGCCATGTTCACGATTGTCGTCGGTCCCATTGGTGTTCGCGACATAAACATCTGCATTGAACGCGACACCCTGCATTCCTTTGCCGTCTCGTGCGGCACCAATGGCTCCGCTTACCTCGGTTCCATGCGAGTCATTCACATCATCGACATGCGATCCGGGAACATTGAATACGTCACCCTTCTTGACCGGGATCGTCGAATCGTCGGCATAAAACTGGAACCCGTCTTCATAGTATGTACCGATAGTAGACACAGGATGGATCCGAGGTCCTGACAGTTCGGGATGTGTCGTATCGACGCCTGAATCCAGCACCCCGACTTTTATGCCTCTTCCGGTAAACCCCATCGCATACGCGTATTGCGCCTTCATCGCGCCAGCCGACCAGCTCGCCTTGAATTCTTTATCGTTGCCCCAAGATTTGGCGGCTTACTCCAGGCTGTCCGTTTTGCTACCGTCGGCATTCGTATAGAGTCGTTCCTGACCGAATGCTGGCTTTAGAAACAGAGATCCCACAAGAAATACATGAAGCAATGCGATCGACCTTGCCTTATACATCGCTTTAGCCTGTGTGTCGGTATGATCGACGCTTAGAGCCGCCATCGTACCGGCGGAAGGAAGTCGTTCGGGCTGCAAGCAACGATTGCGCGATACGTATCGACAGGGATCAAGGGTGCGGCTGACCATATGCACAAGGTCGATCTGTAACGCGAGCGTGAAACGGCGGAGGTGTCGGCGATGATGAGCATGGCTCAACGAGCGGTTATTGGCAAAAATTGTGCGGTGTCCGGTAGGAGACTCGAGCTGATGGGACGCATGCGAGATGGTTCGCATTCCGAACCAAGGCACTCGCCAGTGTTTCATGCCGCCCACCCCGCTAATAAACGACCCCACGCCGAGAACGCGGGGTATTCCCAGTGGTGCTTCCACGGAGTCTTCGGACCCCATCGAGCTTCGAGCTCGTACATCGTTGGGCTTGTCCCAGCCGGCTCGACCGGAGCCACCTTACTCCCTCAGCGCCACGCAGTCACCCATACCACTCGTCGGTCTGCGTCGCTCAGCCGCTAGTTTTCAGAGCGCTGATCTTTTGCCACTTGCGGCATATCAGTCGTAAGAGTTTGTTGGCAGGGTGGTCGCCCGGCTTTCGAAGCATGACGACCTCCGTTTGCCGAGACCGATGGGCTTTTCACGTTTCGCGTAAAGCCTTGCGCGCCGTTCAACGGTTGGCCAGTGCAAACAGTGTCGTGATCTGCCCGGTGCTCTTCATCAACCCTCGATACGGGGCCTTCGTCTATCCAAACTGCTGCTGGTTCCTTCTTCATCTGGTGCGTCTCCGGGCCCCGTGTATCAGAGCCGTTCTTTGTCGAACTGGGTGCCGAAATCAAGATCGCATCGACCGCCGACCCTGCCTTCAGCATCAAGCCTTGCTCGCTCAGGATCTCATTGACCAGCGTGCGTATCACGCGGCCAAGCCGTGTGTTGCGAGGAGGTGACGGAACCGGAGAATCGCACTCTCGCCAATCAAACGCGTCATACCCTTGTCTAATCCCGAAAACCCCCTGTGCGCACACAAGCAAAGATCGAGACTGCAGGCCCTATGGGATTGCTGCCATCATGGCACCGATCGCCCATCACATAGATATAAAATGTTTTTTTGATGTCCGCGTGATTCTCTAATACCGCCCAGGCAGTATGACTTTCAACTGGTTGCGCGTTTTCGTTTTTGAAAACACGCAACCAGTTGCTGGTAAGAAGCGCTCATGAGGAAGGGGCCGGTTGCGAGTTGTAGCCGAGATCGGCAAGCCGCTTGAGCAGGCGTTGGATGGTTTTGCCAGTGTCGAGCCGGCTGAAGTAGTCGGTACCGAGGCGAGGTCTGCATAGACGACGCCGTTGGAAAGCATGAAAGGCCACCCGATTCGCGGATATCTTGCGCGGCGGCGGGAACTCATTCTCGCGCACCAGCTTTTGAATCATCGCTTCCGATAGCGATACGAATGTCGCCGCCGCATGCAGGTCGAGATAGACCGGCTTCGCGCTAATGGTTGTCGTCTTCGTTGTCATGTTTCAGACCCTTCCCTTTTGATATCGGGGCCGCCGGGCTCCGAGAAACAGACCACTGCCGCCCCTCAGATTGACGGGCTATACGGCGCCTCGCCATTGATGACGCGCTTCGCCTGCTCTTTAACTCGCAGACAGACTCAAAGCAGAGGAAGGCGCCGTCTGCGGTCAGCATGCGATCCCATACGCCCTCGCTGTCCTGATAGATGATGACGTACTCATCAACGCGAAAGCCATCGGCGACCAGATCGGCGATGACGCGCTCGGCGTCATTGGTTACGGAGCGCGCGCCATCGTTGTGATCGATGATGCAGATAAAGGGCGGTTCGACGCTATACGAGTATTGCGCGCGCGAATGTAGGTACATCAGGTTTCCGCCGTTCCTCGTACGAGAATGTGGCGCCGGTATTCATGCAACCAGCATATGTCAGATGCGACGGTGCTGGAAACGGTTTTGGGTTGGACGGCGGGATAAGCGAGGCTGGAGGGTCGAGCGGGGTGTTCGTGGGTTGAGTGGGGCTGGTTGGCCCAACAGCAGTCAGCTTGTCCGGACTGGTCGACGAGGAAGGTGTGCGACGGCAGTGGCAGATACAACGTTGTCGTCACCACCGCAGCCGTCGAGGAAGAACTCGGCGGCACACAATGCGTAGACCAGGACGGCATTTTTCATTCGCTCATCCCTTCTGAAGCTGCGCTGGCTGGCACCGGCGCAGCCGGTCGCACCGGCAGCTTCTGCGTGCAGTCGCCGTCAAAGTATGGCCCGTCAACGCGTTGCCAAGACGGATTGGGTGCAGTAGGCCCGCATGTTAGCCGGTCACCATGGCGCCACGTGTAGTAAGCGCCATCGTATTGCGCGCTCGCTGTCGCGCTGGAAAAAACGAGCACCGCTAATATCAGCCTGTGTTTCGGCATGGAGCCTCCCATTACAAACTCGCTGTGTGACGTACGGAGCCTCAAGGCTTCGTTATTGCCAGCGAGTAGAGCCGAGCGTAGACAGAAGAAAAATTGCGCGCTAGTAAATTTTTTTGAATGTAGTGGATAGTATTTCTTAACAAGGCTTTGTCAGGTTGACGGTAAAGCGGCGGTAGAATGAAGTGATGCAACTGATTGCGGGTTTTCCGAAGGGGCCGAATTTGTCTGCGAGCCCCACCGGGGGTGGCTTTCGGAGCTGGCGAGGGGGGAGCGGTTAAAGTGAGGGCTTTGCGGATGCGAAAATGGCTACAAACCATGGCCGGCAGGCGATTCCCACGAAATTGAGTGAAGCGCAGTTCGGGCAATTTGTCTTGCCGCACCTGAGCCGGGGCCGGCGCGGCCCGCCGCCGACGTTGCCGTTACAGAGGATGTTCAACTACGTCCTGAAGGCGCTCTATATGGGGTGTCAATGGAAGATGCTGCCGATCGAAACGGATGCAAAGGGGCTGCCTGAAATCCACCACACCCACATCTACCGGATCATGCGACGCTGGCAGGCTGACGGCAGCATCGACCGGGTCTTCGCGGGCTCGGTCGATCAACTGCATCGGGACCAGCTCCCCGACCTCGCGAACATCCATGGCGACGGCACGACCACAGCGGCAAAGAAAGGCGGCGACAACCTGGGCGACAGCGGGCACAAGCATCTGAAGGGCGACAAGGTGGTGGCCTTCTGCGATCGCAACTGCAACATCATCGCGCCATTCGTGACGGCGCCGGGCAATCGCAACGAATCACCCCTGCTGCGTGACGCGCTGCCCAAACTCACCGCCATAGCGCGCGCCATTGGTGCGAACCTGCAGGGCTCAACCGTCAGTCTGGATGGCGTCCACGACTGCCGCGAAAACCGCCGTGCGATCTTCAACCGCGGCATGAGGCCCAACATTCCCGAGAACCCGCGTGGGCGCAAGGCACCGAAGCGCGGTCGCAGACGGCATTTCGACGCGGCCATCTTCGCGGAGCGCTTCAGCACCATCGAGCGCGTGTTCGCCTGGGAGGACACCTTCCGCCCCCTGCTGCTGCGCTTCGAACGCATCAGTGCCGTGCACTACGCGCTCAAGACGCTCGCCTACACGATGATCAACCTGAGGGACTACTGCCGCAGCTGATCGCGGCCCTCAGGGCGGCCTGTCGCTACTTCGCCGGCGCATTGCGCCATGGCCGCGCGCGTCGTTACCATGTCGATCACTTCGCAAATCAGACTTCCGCTTCGCGTTGCCTGTCTTGCCAACTCATGCATTTCATGAAACATATGCATTACTGATCAAATGCAACTTCAGTCTGCTTGAAACCCGCAATCAGTTGTAATTCAATGAGTCAAAGAGAAAATTTTGACCGATCGCAGGGCCTTGAATACCGCAAGGGTCGACTGGAAGTTGATGGCAGCGTCAGTCAGGTGGTAACCCCGGCCAGGCGCTGCCGACCGGATGCGGATAGAGGATACCGAGGGCGTGGCGTTCCACATAAATGAGGTCAATCCATCGGATGGTGGTTTCACGACGGGCCGTCATTCGCGCGCGCAGTTCGGCGAGGGCTTCGGCCGGGGAGGTCGTGGTGTGGAGCGTGACCGGTTTGCGCTCACGCCAGCGCGAGAGCGCAGCCTCGACATGGGCGATGGTGAGGCGGTGGCTGGCTTGTGCGGGGATCGGAAAATCGGCTGGGGTCATGGAATTTGCAGAGAAACTGGACATCATCGGCCCTGCGTCCCGGTCCTGGCGCGCGGACGGGCCGCTGCGGCCGGCGAGACATCCGGAATCGGTTCAAACAGCGCATCGAGGTCGTCGGCTGAAAGCTTGACCGCGCCGGCGCCGTCTTCGGACAGAATGCTGTCGGCCAGCACGGCCTTCTTCTCCTGCAGCGCGACGATCTTTTCCTCGATGCTGCCGGCGGCGATCAGCTTGTAGACGAACACCGGCTTGTCCTGGCCGAGACGATGCGCACGATCCGTCGCCTGGTTTTCCGCGGCGGGGTTCCACCACGGATCGTAGTGAATCACGGTGTCGGCTGCCGTCAGGTTCAGACCAACACCGCCGGCCTTCAGGCTGATCAGGAAGAGCGGCACTTCCCCTTGCTGGAAGCGCTGCACGGGCGTCATGCGATCGGTGGTGTCGCCGGTGAGGATGACGTATGGGATGGCGGCCTTCTCGAGCGCCGCCGAGATCAGCGCCAGCATCCCGGTGAACTGCGAGAACAGCAGCACGCGGCGCCCTTCGTCGATCAGTTCCGGGAGCATTTCGAGGAGCAGGTCAAGCTTGGCTGATTCCCTGACCTGTGCCGCTTTCTCCAGCTTGACGAGGCGCGGATCGCAGCAGACCTGACGCAGCTTGAGCAACGCATCGAGCACGATAATGTGACTGCGGGCGAGTCCCTGTGCGGCAACGGCGGTCCGGACCTTTTCCTGCATCGCGGCGCGTACCGTTTCATACAGATCGCGCTGCGCACCTTCAATGTCCACGGTGCGCACGATGACTGTCTTCGGCGGCAGTTCGGTCGCAACCTCATCCTTGCGCCGGCGCAGCATGAACGGGCGGATTCGGCGTGCGAGCAGCTCGCGCCGCACGGTGTCGCCGCCTTTCTCGATCGGCGTGCGCCAGCGCTTCGTAAAATCTTTCTGGCTGCCAAGGAACCCGGGCAGCAGGAAATCGAACTGGGACCACAGCTCGCCCAGGTGATTTTCGAGTGGCGTACCGGTCAGACACAGGCGGTGCTGCGCGCGCAGTTCGCGGATGGTAGCTGCCGCTTTGGTCGTGGCGTTCTTGACGTACTGGGCCTCGTCGAGGATCAGCAGGTGATAGTCATGCCGCGCGAGGATGGCCTGATCGCGCCACAGCAGCGCGTAGGTCGTCAGGATGAGATCGTGTTCGCCGATCTGGTCGAAACGATCGCGGCGCTCGGGCCCGTTCAGATCGAGGACTTTCAGGTCGGGCGCGAAACGTCCCGCTTCCTCGCGCCAGTTGTGGACCAGCGTGGTCGGCACGACGATCAGCGCGGGCTGCTCGAGACGACCTGCCTCCTTTTCGGCGAGCACATGGGCCAGTGTCTGCACGGTCTTGCCGAGTCCCATGTCGTCGGCCAACACGCCCGACAGGTTGTGCTCGCGCAGGAACTGCATCCAGCTTAAGCCCTGATGCTGGTACGCGCGTAATTCAGCCTGCAATCCGCGCGGCACGGGTACCTCGGCCAGACCTGGTCCGGCCTGCAGGCGCTGCGCGAGCTGGCGAATTGACGCATCGCCGTGGAACTGCCAGCGGCCCGTATCGTTCAGTGCTTCGAGGCGGCCGGCATCCAGTTCGGAAATCCGCAGGGAACCTTCTCCAACAGACTCGAACAGATCGACCAGTATCCGCACGACCGGTTTGAGCCGGTCGGCGCGCAGGCGCAGCCGTTCGCTCCGATTGGTTCTCAGCTCGATCATTTCGTCATCGGCAATCGTATCGAGTTCGCCCGACAGCCAGCGCCGGTCGCGCCGGAACAGTTCCGCCAGCAGCGGCTCGAGGCGCTCCGTACGGTCGCCTACCGTGATCCCCATTTCCAGATCGAACCAGCCGTCGCCCGCGTGGTGCGCCGTCCCGTCGATGGCGTCGATCTCGATCACGTTGAAGCGGAACCCAGCGGTCATGGTGACGCGCCAGCCCTTGCCGCGCAGCACCGGTAACACGTCATTCACGACCGCGTACCACGCATCGGGCTCCGTCAGCCCGAGCATCGCATCGGGAAGCGATTGCATACTCTGTACGCGACTGGCGGGGATCTTCTGCAGCCCGGTCTTGCGTAACTCTATCAGCCGCTTTTTCTCGGCATCAGGGCGCCGCCTGAGCTGAACAACGCCACCGTCGGGATGCGAGACCAGGGTCGCGTCACTATCCGCGTTGAGGCAAACCCCGTCATAGTCGAAACCGACGGTCGCGAAATCCAGCACGCCGCTGTGGTAGTCATATTTGCCAAAGCTCGCGGAATACACCGAGCGGGTGTCGAGCGACAGGAGCGGCACCGGCTCGGTGTCGATCACCCGGATGGCCGATGCGTCGTGTGCCGGAGGTGACGGCAGATCGGGGGCAATCTCGCGCAGCACGGCGGCCACGAGCGGTGCTTCAGCCAACGAGATCGGCGGCATCGACAGGTACGTGGCCAGTTGCTGCGATGTCAGGGATTGCGACGGCAACTGCACGATGCCGGCGACACCCGCCTGCGCGTCGACGTACCAGAGCGGTTCGGTTGCCAGCAGCAGCGTGGCTAGTGGCCCGGTTCGCAATACAGGTCGCAGATGGTCGTCTGCCTGGGGCTGCCACTCGATCTGTCCCGTACGAGGATCGCCCTGGGACAGCGCCACAGGCGTGGACAATGCGCCCTGATTCGCGCTCACTGCGGCGAACAGGCGACCGGTCACGATCAGCTTCTGCAGCACATCCGCCCCGGTTGAGCCGCGCAACACGAAGCTGCCATAGTCCTCGCGACAGCGACCCAGCCACAGTCCACGCAGGATCGTCAGATCATCGTCCGTGACGAATTTCGGCGGCTTGATGAGGGCGGCCTCGACATTGTTCCACGCATCGTCGATCGAGCGGATCGTGCCGTCGGCATTGCGGCGCGCCTTGAAGAGTTGCACTTCATGGCGCTGGTGATAGCGCGACCAGCCCAGCACATAGGCGAGCGTATGGGGCGGTTTCGAGGCCGCCTTCCTTGCATTGGGCGCGGTAGTCGCCAGTTCGGCACGAAACGTTTCCAGCCAGCTGACGAGTTCATGACGTACGTCTGGCTGGGGCTTCGGCATGCGTTCGAGGCCTGCAATCAGCAGCGCCGCTGCGTGCTTGCAGTCGTATCCAACCGGGCACGAGCATTCACTTTCGGCCCACAGGCCATCCGCTGTGTCGTAAAACTGCACATCCACCGTATAGGGGCGACGCGCAGTCCCCTGCACCTCGCCGCTGAGTACATTGTCCTGCCAGCGCAGCTTTGATACCGCGTGGACGTAATCACGCGCCTTGGCGAGCGTGCGGGAATCCAGCCAGCGCGCGATCTGCGCCCGGTCATAAAAAACTGACGACATCCGTGACCCATCCATACATGTTCGACCAGCGATGACGGCAACGCGTGAGCAGGCAGAGATGAGTAAGACGTTGACTTCCTGTCCCTGTCATGACCTCCCGGCATCCGTTGCCCGCGATGGCTGCCTATTTTACGCGCCAACGTTTGCGGCATGGCCTTTGGAAGTTGCCCGGCGCACGGGCGACGCCGGTACGGTTACCCCGCTTTCTGTTTCGATGCCGTCCGGGTCGGCGGCGTCCTTTTCAGCTCGTTGATCAGTTGGCGCGTGATCTGGGCCTCGGCCTCGGCACGCTCGACCCGTTGCAGCGCGTCCTGTAATAACGACCGGGTGCGGGCCAGCTCATCCGTACTGTCGCGGTGCAGCTGCACTGCGCTTTCAGCCTGCTGCTGTGAAAGCCTGAGCTCGGTGCGCAGCGCGTCGAGCACGTCGGCATGCTGAAGTGCGGTGTGCTTCAGTTCAGCTTGGGCAGCGGCCAGTTGGCCGCGCAGCTCTTCAGTGGGCGTTGTCACATTAAGGGCGTTGTCACGTTGAGTTCCTGGCGACACAGTAGTACAAAGGAAGCACGTCCGCTCAGAAAGCGGACGGATTTTGGGTGACCTCAGTGAAGCGATGCCATGCTGCGAACCGTTCGCTGAGTTGTTTTCGATAGAGAGAGGCGCGCAGTAGATGGCGCTTCAGCGCGAAGTGTTGCCGGATCGGCCAGAAGTTCGACAGGAAGACTTGCGTACGCCCAGGCTTGCGGAAGCCACGCATGCGACGCTCCCGCTCACGTGTGGGCTGGTGACTGTTTTCGGCTCGGTTATTCAACCGAGCGCTGGCTTTGACGAAGACATGTTTGACGTTCGCCAGCTCGGGGATCTCGGCTTTCGCGGCGGGATAGCTACGCAGCTGGTCGGTGACGATCTTGCGTGGCACCTCAGGACATGCGGCGAGAAGCCGTTTGAAAAACCGTTTGGCTGCCGCTTTGTCGCGCCGTTTCTGCAGCAAGACATCGAGTTCGGCGCCGTGCTGGTCGACCGCCCGCCACAACAGATAAGGTTCACCACGCAGGGAAACAAACACTTCGTCGAGATGCCATGTGGCGCCGGGCTTACGGCGAGCAGCCTTGATGCAATGAGCGAAGCCCTTGCCGAATTTGTCGCACCAGCGCCGGATCGTCTCGTGGCTGACAACGACGCCGCGCTCGAATAGCAACTCTTCAATATCGCGCAGACTCAACTGAAACCTGAAGTACCAGCGTACCGCACAGCCGATCACCGCCGGCGGGAAGCGGTGCCCGTGATACAGAGATTTTGCATTTTTCATCGCGCCATTTTACGCGGCCGTTCCGTCCCAGCAGCAACGTGACAATGCCCTGCGCGCCTCTCTCTATCGAAAACAACTCAGCGAACGGTTCGCAGCATGGCATCGCTTCACTGAGGTCACCCAAAATCCGTCCGCTTTCTGAGCGGACGTGCTTCCTTTGTACTACTGTGTCGCCAGGAACTCAACGTGACAACGCCTTCGTAGGCTCAGTGAGTACGCCACGTACCACCGGACGCACAGCAGGATCACGTCCAGCGGGTAGTGCAGCCGCTTCAGTACCTTGCCAATGCCAGCGGGCAGCCTCTTGCATGGCGTCTTCGTCTTTGTCATCATGCTTCTCATGCGTTGTCGTCGGCGGATTTTACTTGACCGCGTTATTGCGACAAAACCTTTTTGAGCGACTGATCGCCCCTGCCAGCATTGCCTTGTCTTCTCTCTAACGTGACAAAGCCCGCGGCGTTGCCACGTGAACACGATGTCATGTGAACGCCATGCGTTACTGTTCCGCGCCCTGCTTTTCGGCCGTTCTTCGCATTATCTTTCCCAGCTTCGTTCGCATTCAGGACGCCACAAAGCTTTCCCCGCAAAATCAGGCTTAGTCATTGTCTGACATGAAGGAAAAATTATGGGTAACTGCTTTAGCCGCGTAAGCAACACGACCGATCGTGGAACAGACATGCCAATCTCCAGCGTATCTAGCTCAAGTAACAATTCCACCGATCTCAGGGCAACGAGTACGGGTGAAGAATCGCCCACTAATCCTAATTCCGCATCCTCCTTGTGCGCGAGCGGTCAATTGGCAGGGTTAAAGACACGAGTCCAGAATAATATTGGCGCTAATGCCCATCGCGACTTGAGTTCGAGCCAAGGGACTTCAGCGATGGAAAACGTTCGCTCAGCAGTCCCTGACCAGAAAACACTTTTGGCTAAGTACGGCACAGTCGGACAAAAGAAGGCCCGCACTGCCGACGAAATGGATAGTGCCGACGCAGCTGCGGTGGAGGAAGCCATCGCACGCAGCCTGCAGGAGAAGGCTTTCTGGATACTGGCCAAACCTGAACTGCAAGCCATTCAAGGCAACACGACGCATACTTCGAATCGCACGAATAACGCCGTGGTCAATCAGGCTGACAGGAACGAAGAACCGTCTGAAGTCTCCAACGATAACCGGGAGCAGCAGATGTTGGGATTCGCCGACCTCAACAACGCTTTTAGGGCACACTTGACCAAACATGACCTGCAGGTCATTTCCAACCCGGGAACGGGGAGCAACTGCGCGATCTATGCGTTGGTGCAACACCTCAGACCGGATTTGAAGGACAGCAATCTCGACAACGAAGTTAACGAGTTGCGCCGCGAGTACGACGTGAAAAATCCGTCCGACAGCAACGACAGGATGCTGCATCTGGATACCGGCGTTGGTGGAGCGGCCAAGACCCTCACCAAGCTTGTCAATGAGCGCTACAACGTAAACATACAGGTCGGGGTAGTCGAAGCGGGCCTAGACGCGGCATACCCCGTGACGAGCAAGGAAACCATTTCCGCTTCTGGCGCGAGTGCCCCGTTCACGCACCATGTCGTTATCTGGGACCAGCAGGGACACTACGAAGCTGTGACAGCCAGGCGTCCAAGCACGGAAGAGACGGCGCAAAATGATCGGACCGATGTTTGACCCCGACATCCCAGCTCCATAGGGCGCAAAGTGGCAAGCCTGCGCCTTGGACGGTATGACGTAGAACACTCAACGGCTGGCTGCAGCCAGCCAACGCGTACAGTATCAACTTCTTCTTGCCGGCGTATCGCCCCAGGCGTTCTCACGCAAAGTGGTTCCTGGTCGATGCAATCGGGCTGTTCTCTACTAATGTGGTTTCATTCTCACGTAATGAGGTCCGGGGACGAGGCTTTGTCCGGATGGGTACGAGTTCCCGTGCCATGGACGCAACTATGCATTTTTGACGCAAACCGGTTTGCCGAAGGCGTTCCACCGGTTCAGCAGGTTGGCGATGATTACGCCTTCGCCTTCCTGCGACGCAAGCTCCTGCGTCAGCAGGCGCTCGCCGATGCGGCGCTTGATGCGCGAGATCTGTGCCTCGACCAGCGAGCGCACACCGTAGCCGTATTTCTTGTGAAATGCATAGATGCCTTTGTCCTCGATGTACCTGACGATCCGGTCATGCCGGCGGGTTCTCTCCTCGCCGTGTACGACCGCGTGAGCTGGCGGTGGGATGACGGGCGTCACGCCCGCGCCTGAAAGCGCTTCGGTACGCTCGATGCTGTAGTACGCGCCATCGGCAATCACCCGATCCATCGGCACATCGGCGGGCAGCACGGCGTCCATTCCTTCGCTATCCGAACAACCGTCGATCGACGCTGACATGAACGTACACGCGCGTTAAGGACGATGCGACGATCAGGCGCCTAAGGTGAAGAGGATTGCTTACATCACGAGAGAATAGAATTGTTCAGCTGCAGTCGAGGCGACGCCATCGTCATACATCTGCCCCTTGCGGATCATGTGTGCGATCTCAATGCCAGACAGGATGATGCGCGCACAGCGGAAATCCTTGAACCCCATCATCGGTTTGATGATGCGTTTGATGGGGTTCTGTTGCAGTAAGGCCCACGTTAAAATTGGGTAGCGAATTTTTGAGCTGTGCGATGAAGAAGACGAAGACACTGCGAACCACACTCGCGCCGGGCTTGGCCAAGGTCCTGAAGCGCCGTCACTACCCGCTTGAAGTGATTTTGCTGTGCGTGCGATGGTACGTGGCCTATTCGCTGAGTTTGCGCAATCTTGCGGAAATGATGGACGAGCGTGGTGTCGCGGTGGATCATTCGACGGTGTACCGCTGGGTCATCAAACTGCTGCCGCTCTTCGAAAGGAGCTTCCGCAAGCACAAGCGTCCGGTTGGGAAAAGCTGGCGAATGGACGAGAGCTATATCAAGATCAAAGGTGAGTGGAAATATCTTTACCGGGCAGTGGACAAGGCGGGCGACACGGTCGACTTCCTGCTCAGGGCCAGGCGGGACAAGGTCGCTGCCCGGCGGTTCTTTGAAAAGGCGATCACCCATAATGGTACGCCAGAGACCGTGACCATCGACAAAAGCGGCTCCAATCTGGCCGCACTGGATGCGGTGAATGCCGATCGCGAGACGCCGATCAAGGTCCGTCAGATCAAGTATCTGAACAACATTGTCGAACAGGACCATCGGGCTATCAAACGCCGGACCCGGCCGATGCTGGGATTCAAGAACTTCCACCGTGCGAGGGTCATTCTCGGCGGCATCGAGGTAATGCACATGATCAGGAAAGGACAGATGAAATCTGCGGGCAAAGACCCGTCGCCTGCTTCCCAGCAGTTTTACTCCCTTGTGTCATAAGCAATACTTATCATATCGACATTTCTCGTCCCGACACCCTTACTGCAACAGAACCACCGGATTCGCTTGCAAGTCTTGTGCTCGCGGATGCCATACCGGACGTGCAACGAAATCGGACGATGCACTGTCGTCTGGAGAAGTGCCATGTCGGTCATGGTTGATTCCGGTCGAACACGGCGGACGGCCGCAGCGCTGGCGATGGCGACGACATCAGGCCGTACATGCACCCGACCGACGACGCAGCGGCCATGGGCCTCCCGGGAGATACCAGCAAGACGGTGAATATCGTGATATCGGACGCCTGACCCCGCGAGCCGGGTGCTGCAAACCGGATGTTGCAGACCTCATGCCGCGCCGATACGAACAGGAGGTTTCGATGGAGTTAAAGCCGTTCGATACCATGAGCGCGTACGGCCTGATTGCCAGGCCGCTCACGACAGACGATTGTCCGACGCTCTTCGAACAGATGTTCAGCGACGACGAAACCATGCTCGATCTCGTGATCCCGAGGCATACCGACGCCTGGGCCACGCACGCATACATCACGGAATCCATGAAGGGCTGGCAATACGGCTTGCGATACCGCTACGGCCTGTTCGGCGAGGACGACGGCGCGCTGACGGCTATCGTGGAACTCACGCCCCGGTTGCCGCAAGTCGAACTCGGCGTGATGATCAGCCGACAAGGCGGCAGCCGCAAGCGTCGCAAATTCTTCCTTGCCCTGCGCGTCATTCTCGACTGGCTGATTACGCAGCCCGGGGTGTATCGGGTGTTCGCATGCTGCGCGGTGGATGGCCGCGCGCACAGCAGCATGGAGCGGCTCGGTTTTTGCCGCGAGGGGACGATGATCAATTACGAAGCACGTCCGAACCGCGGACTTGTTGCAGGCGACAGTTATTTGTACGCCCTGACGCGATCCGTGGCGCAGGATGGCGGACCGGGAGAGGCGCGCGCCCGCGGCATGTGCGACCACCAGAACATGCCGAAACCGCCGTCGAACCGGGCGGGCACTTCGTCGAGCCGATAAGCGTCCGCGCGCTCAAAACGGACCAACTGGTTGCGCGTTTCGAGCAGGCTCGGCGCAGCGCGGTTGTACAGGCCAATAGGATGGGAAGGAATCGCGGTTGCCAGGCGTGCGATGCGACGATGTGTGTCGTTGTGCGAATAGTTCGGCATGACGCGGGCGAGCGTGACCACGGCGTGGTGGCCAGCGATGAAACAAAGGTTTCGAAGCGAGTGTAAGCAACTCGTGAGGGCCGTTCTGGACGGCGGATTGATATCGACCAACATTCACGCGTGCGACGCGCAGCTCCGTGTGCCGACCACCGGTCCAGTGAACCGTTGCGACTGCTTTGAGATTGACCCGCAAAAACGGACATCTATCCTTTGGAGAAGGAGGTGCCGATTATGGCCAAGCATCGTACCCCGTACCCGGCGGAATTTCGGGCGCACCTGGTCGAGCTGGTGAAGGCCGGACGCAGGCCGGAGGAATTGGAGAAGGAGTTCGAGCCGACTGCACAGACCATCTACAACTGGGTGGCGCAGGCTGATCGCGACGCAGGTGTGCGGCATGACGGTCTGACCACAGCCGAACGGCAGGAACTCACACGATTGCGTCGTGAGGTCCGGCAACTGAAGATGGAGCGCGATATCCTCTCTCACGCGGCAGCCTGGTTCGCGAGGGAGACGGGATCCGTTCCACCGAAGGGCGGTACGGATTCATGAAAGCGAACCGGGTCCGCTGGCCCGTTGCGATGATGGCACGGCTGCTCGGTGTCTCGACGAGCGGCTATTACCTTTGGCTGGTGCGAGAGCCCGCGATGCGCACGCGTAGCGATGCGCAACTGCTCGCGCGCATCCGCACGCTGCATGCGAGTTCGCGCGGCACGTACGGCGCGCCCCGTATCCATGCGCAACTGGCGCGCGAAGGTGTGCACGTTGGACGCAAGCGGGTAGCGCGTCTGATGCGCATGGCCGGCCTGTGTGGCGCCAGCCGCCGGCGCTGGCCACGTACCACACGGCAACGTGCTGGGGCACGGCACGCGCCCGATCTTGTGCGCCGGCACTTCAGCGCCGACGCGCCGAACGTGCTGTGGGTGGCAGATGCGACCTACGTACCGACCGACGAGGGGTTTCTATATCTGGCTGTGGTGCTCGATGTGTTCAGCCGGCGCATCGTGGGCTGGGCGATGTCGAACCATCTGTACACGGAACTGATGTTGCGTGCGCTCGACATGGCTCTGCTGCAGCGACGCCACGAAGGTGTGATTCTTCATTCGGACCAAGGCTGTCAATACACGTCCATTGCCTTCGGGCGGCGCTGCCGCGAAGCCGGCGTGCAACCGTCGATGGGGACCGCCGGCGACGCCTATGACAACGCGATGTGTGAGTCGTTCTTCGGCACGCTCGAAGCCGAACTGCTCTGTCGCGAACACTTCGCGACCCACGAACTGGCAAGGCGGCGTCTGTTCTCGTTTCTGGAGAGCTGGTACAACATACGCCGCCTCCACAGCAGCATCGGCTACTGCTCGCCGCTCGAGTTCGAAAACCTGCATGCGCAAGATCAAAGCTTGTCGTCGCGCGGGTTCCCCACCGCCGGGCAGCGTCGTGGTCGTGACAGGCGACCCGCCGCCCGGCCGTGGACAACCCGCGATTTGATCTTAACGGGAGGTGCCACACCGCATTAACCTCAACTACAGATCTATCCGTCGAACCGGGTCAACCTCACTTCATTCGTATTGTCGTCCAGATCAATCACGACTTCCTGAATGAGAATACGGGTCAGCCGCTGCTTTGTTCGCATATCGGTGCCCGGCGCATTCCACGCCGCCGGGAGATCGCGCGCGAGCGTCATCAACTGTGTCTGGTCGATCGCGGGCCGGCTTGCGACCTCGCGGTCCAGAAGCGCAGCGCGCTCTTCGAGGTGAGCGACACGTTCGAGGGCTGCATTCCAACGCGCTTCAAGCTCGCGTGCAACCAATCGTTTCGTCGGATCGACAACCTCATACCGGCGTGCGGCAAGAGAGGCATCGTAGCGCGCTTCCTCGAGCTCGCAGGCTAACGCGCGACGCGCATCATCGCCTGCGCGCGATGTTTGCTGTGCAGCGCGAACGGCCGCTTCCACCGCATGCTCCGAAACCGCTTCGAGAATTGCGGCCGCCACTGCTTTGTCGATACGTATTCCGCCGATTCCGATACAGCGGAATGCTGATCCCACGTGATGTACCCTCGGTGATGGTCGCGCGCGCGTCATTTCCCCGGACGTACCCACATGAATTACTGAAAACAAAAATGATTTTCAATATCTTGTGCCAGGTCGAATCTTAAATCCGGTCTATTTGATGCAAGCCAATTAAAATCGGCTAAATCGCTGGCGAGCCTGTAATTCATTAGTATGATGGAACGTGCAATATCAAACTCCATCATTACGATCGGGGGGTTTTATGGCACGGCGTATTCAGAGTTCGTACATTGTCGGGTATGACCTCACCCGAATAGATGGTCACGACTATACGAATCTCATCCAGACACTGGAGTCTTCATTCTCGCCGTGGTTGCATCACTTGGATTCGACTTGGGTAATCGTCACTGATCTGACAGCAGTGCAAGTAGCAGACACTTTGCGTCCGCACATGCATCGCGACGACAAGCTGCTAGTTGTGCAGTGTTCCGGTGTCGGCGCATGGTTCGGGTTCAACGAAACCGGATCAAATTGGATCTCTAAGGTCCGACAAGCCGATAGGTTTCAGGCTTCGCAGCGCTCGATTGTGCCCGGCGTGCCGAATGGTCGAGGCAGCACGGGATGGTTTGGTGGATGGGGGACTCTACGGCCGCTCGCTGCAGACCGGGCTGGAGAGTTGCAAATTGAAAATTACTCGCCTTCCAGCGGATCGCGTTCACCGAGCGCCTCGTCAATTAGCCGCCTGGCGCGTTGCATGGCTTCGCCGGCGGCCGCAGTTGCGGGGTGCAACGAGTGGTAATGCTCCGGTTTTGCGATCGGGGCGCCGGTGCGCACGTCGTCCCGGTGGGAAAAGATGCGCTCGACGAGCAACGTGACATTGGAGCCTCCGCGTACGTCGTCGCGCGCTGTCACCGTGATGCTGAAGCCTCGATGCGTCTGTCTATCGAACATGTCATGTCCAGGTTGGTGCACTCGTCAGTAACAAATCACATGCGCGCTGAGCTTTCGTGCTGGTCCGCGACGGTGACCGTGACATATGAAGACCATCCGATGCTTGCTTCGGTCCGATCCGTCAACATTTCGCGTTCAGCGGCATCTCTTACGCGCTGCACTCCATCGCAAACGACATCGCTGCCCGGTTTGTTGCCTGGCTGTGGCAATTGGCAGAACGCGTGACGACAGGCGGGCCGTCTCGTGCCCTTTCTGGTGTCGTACGCAGATCGACGAAGCGCTCACGTTCATCGAGGAGTCGCGCAAGGCTGGCTAAACGGCGCGCTGATCCGCTGAGTTCTGGAAGACCGCGCAAGCGGCCGGCTCACCGGCATGATCGCGTTGCGTCCGCATCCGGCGCGGGTGGAAATCGGTGTGATGATCTATACGGACAGTCTCGACAAGATGCAGCAGGTCAACGCAAAGCTGATGGAGGATCGTGAATAGGCGGCCTTGCTCGACAAGTACAAGGATGTCTGGGCGGAAAGCCTGATGCACGACACTGTCGTCAGGTTGGTATGAAGGCAGGCAGATACCAAACGTTACTATTGCAGCAACTTTATCCAGCACGCGACGAGCTCCTTTTTTGCGTTCAGCGAGATCACGAGCGCGTTGCCATGTTGACCTGAAACAAGTCTGGTCACGCAAGGGAACCTTTCTAACTGCACGTTCCCCCAGCTGACCGGGGACGGTAACACTGAATTTAATTCCGGGAGATCAGTCATGATAAAAATGAATGCGAAAAAAGCTATATGCATTGTCGCTGCATTGTTCCTGACTGCATGCGGTGGTGGTGATGGCAGCGATGTAACGTCCGTTGGTGATGGCAGCGATGTAACGTCCGTTGCAGATCCACAAGGCTTCTGGCTAGGCAAGTCGAGCAGTGGCCGCACGATCGCAATGCTTGTGCTGGAGACAGGGCGGTACTTTGCTGTGTACTCATTCAACAATTCAGTCGAACGAATGATCGAGGGAACGTTCGCGGTCGACGGCCCCTCAATCTTCGACCGTTCGGCAGTCGACTGGAACCTCACCGGTGATGCGTACGCGGTGCCGGCCGGGATTGAGGTTTGGGTCACGACCAAACAGAAGCTCAGCGCTGTCGTAGAGGAAGCCCATGCGTTTGAGACTTTCAAAACAACGTACAATTCCGCCTACGATACGTCGTCATCCGTGTCCGAAGTCGCCGGAACGTGGGCGGGAACAGTGGCGGGAAGTGCCGCCCTTACGACCATGACAGTTGCCGGCGATGGCAGTTTCACCGGGGCAAGCGGGTCGTGTACGTTCAGCGGATCATTGAAGCCCCGCGCTTCGGGGAAAAAAGTGCTCGATGGCACAGTGACATTCGAAGACACGTCATGCCTGTGGGCGGGCACAACAATCGACTTTGAAGCCGTGACTGCCAACAATCAGATGATCGCCGCGGGCGTTAGATCGCCCAGAAGTGCCGCTTTCGTGTTCGTTGGGATAAGAGCTTACTGACAGGTGTACCAAATAAGGCGTGATGCGTTATACGGGGATGAACCCGAAAACCGATGCTCGAAAACTGGACCAGTCGACGCAGGCGCACCTGAGAAAGATGGTGGTGCAGGCGGTGCGCGACGGGATGACGCAAGTCGAGGCCGCTCGAACGTACCGTGTGAGTTTGCGCGCGATAAGCAGGTGGATGAAGACGGCGCGGGAAGGCGGCCTGCGGGCGCTGAGGTCGGGCAAGCGGGGCCGTCGACCGGGAAGCGGCCACCTGACTCATCGGCAAGCCGTAAGAATCCGCAAGCTGATCATCGAGCGGATGCCGGATCAACTGTCGATGCCGTTCTACCTGTGGACCCGCGAATCGGTCACGCAACTGATCGAAAGGCAGTACGGCATCACGGTGTCGAAGTGGACGGCGGGTCGATACCTGAAGGCGTGGGGTATGAGTGCGCAGAAGCCGGTGCGACGGGCCTACGAAAGAAAGGGCAAAGCGATCGAGCGCTGGCTGAACGAGGATTACCCAACGATTGCGAAGGAAGCGAAGCAGGAAGGCGCGACAATCTACTGGGGCGACGAAATGGGATTGCGAAGCGACCACATCAGCGGAACCAGCTTCGCCTTGAAGGGCGAAACGCCGGTGGTCCGCGCGTCTAATATTAATTAGACCGACGGCGGAGCAGCAGGCGATCGTCGATGCTGTTTCCACTGGCGGCAACATAAAAATCAAAGCGTACGCTGGCGCGGGAAAAATTTCGACGCTACGTCTTGTCGCAGACCGTCTTTCACATCGGCGCGGTACCTATCTCGCATTCAACCGGGAAATCGCAGAACATGCGAGGCGCGGCTTTCCCCCAAACGTCGCATCAGGGACTGTCCACTCGCGTGCCTACAGATCGGTCTCGTCTGCGCTTAGCGCTCCGGTGAATCTACCGGCAGAGCCGCCCCAAGAACTCGCGGCCCGTTATGGCCTCGGTCCGGTCGAGGTACCACTCGTCACGGGCAAGATCGTCGAGATCGCGCCATTTGAGATAGGCCGCATGATTGTCGACGGCCTTGGCAGATTCTGCCGTTCGGCTGACGACACGCCGAACGCGCTTCACGTTCTGGTAGACGAGAAGATCGACGCGAAAGCGGGCGATTGGCTGCGCGACGGATTGCGTCCGTATGTCGGGCGTCTGTGGAGTGAGAGCATCGATCCGCGCGGCCGCAGTGCGATTATTCCTGACAGAGCCTCAGGCAGGCATCGAGGGAGCCAGTGCAATGTCAGGACGGCGAACGTTTGCGGTACGCCTGCATCGACTCGCTTTCGATCGGTTCTGTTGCAGTAAGGGTGTCGGGACGAGAAATGTCGATATGATAAGTATTGCTTATGACACAAGGGAGTAAAACTGCCGGGAAGCAGGCGACGGGTCTTTGCCCGCACATTTCATCTGTCCTTTCCTGATCATGTGCATTACCTCGATGCCGCCGAGAATGACCCTCGCACGGTGGAAGTTCTTGACTCCCAGCATCGGCCGGGTCCGGCGTTTGATAGCCCGATGGTCCTGTTCGACAATGTTGTTCAGATACTTGATCTGACGGACCTTGATCGGCGTCTCGCGATCGGCATTCACCGCATCCAGTGCGGCCAGATTGGAGCCGCTTTTGTCGATGGTCACGGTCTCTGGCGTACCATTATGGGTGATCGCCTTTTCAAAGAACCGCCGGGGGCGTTGTCACGTTGAGTTCCTGGCGACACAGTAGTACAAAGGAAGCACGTCCGCTCAGAAAGCGGACGGATTTTGGGTGACCTCAGTGAAGCGATGCCATGCTGCGAACCGTTCGCTGAGTTGTTTTCGATAGAGAGAGGCGCGCAGTAGATGGCGCTTCAGCGCGAAGTGTTGCCGGATCGGCCAGAAGTTCGACAGGAAGACTTGCGTACGCCCAGGCTTGCGGAAGCCACGCATGCGACGCTCCCGCTCACGTGTGGGCTGGTGACTGTTTTCGGCTCGGTTATTCAACCGAGCGCTGGCTTTGACGAAGACATGTTTGACGTTCGCCAGCTCGGGGATCTCGGCTTTCGCGGCGGGATAGCTACGCAGCTGGTCGGTGACGATCTTGCGTGGCACCTCAGGACATGCGGCGAGAAGCCGTTTGAAAAACCGTTTGGCTGCCGCTTTGTCGCGCCGTTTCTGCAGCAAGACATCGAGTTCGGCGCCGTGCTGGTCGACCGCCCGCCACAACAGATAAGGTTCACCACGCAGGGAAACAAACACTTCGTCGAGATGCCATGTGGCGCCGAGCTTACGGCGAGCAGCCTTGATGCAATGAGCGAAGCCCTTGCCGAATTTGTCGCACCAGCGCCGGATCGTCTCGTGGCTGACAACGACGCCGCGCTCGAATAGCAACTCTTCAATATCGCGCAGACTCAACTGAAACCTGAAGTACCAGCGTACCGCACAGCCGATCACCGCCGGCGGGAAGCGGTGCCCGTGATACAGAGATTTTGCATTTTTCATCGCGCCATTTTACGCGGCCGTTCCGTCCCAGCAGCAACGTGACAATGCCCTCCGCTGAAATGCCGTTTTTCGGTCTGTAATCTGGCCGCAAGGTGACGGTCGCCGCTTCTCGTCGAATGACTCAGTCTGGCCGACTACCGCCCGATGCGTCTGCCAGTTGCCAGCCCATCACCTCAACTACGCCGCTCCAACAAGACACCAAGGTCCAAGTTTGCTTCGCATTTCGGGAAAGCAAAGTTGAATACACATGGGCTCGTTGGCTTACCGCAGCACGGGGCTTTCTTTGGGGGATTTCGCGGGACGGCTGACTCTGCTGGCCACTGGCATTTTTCCGTTTTCTTCCAACATTTTTCGGGAACGTCTTGGTACACTCCGATCCGAACGAGCGGAGGCAAATACATTGGGAATGTCAGGGGACTTGTTCGAGCGGGAATTCGAGACGTGGACGCCGGCCCAGGCCAAGACGTTCTTTCGCGCAGGGATGGTAGATGATTTCTTCGCGACGAATGTTGGTGACGATCAGTGGGTACTTACGCTGCTCGTCGTCGGTCGGCAGGGTCGGCAGACGCAGATCCAGTTGCGCACCGCTCGCGAGCTTGATACTCATAAGGTGCGTCATTTCAAGACTCTCGATGCCGCCGTCAGAGCGGCTGGCGAGATAGGCTTCGATGTGCGTACGATCGGGATTGCTCGCATCGCGCAACGCTCGCCACAGCGTCCCGGCAAGGCCACGCGCGTCACGCCGGAACATCGCAGCATGCTTCCGGATGCGGACTAGGCACAGGAATCAGATCCCGCCCTACATTTCACTGTTGAATATGCAACGTATAAAGTCGCCAAAAATCTGCGGCACCTGTGTCGCCTTGCTTTTGACTATTTCGCTAGCCGCCTGCGACGGCAAGTCGTCGCCAACCAAGGAGAACTACGCGAAGGCCGTGCAGACCTACTTCGACGGCAAGGACGCGGTGTGCATGTTGGTCGGCGCAGTGCCGTTCGATGCGGCCGAACATTCGAGTGAGGCGCTGATGGCCGAGCCGCTCGTGAAAACCGGTCTTCTTACGAAAGAGCCGACCCATGTGCAGGATGACGGCTCGGCGCACATGCTGCTTCCTGGCTTCCACTATGCGCTGACCGGCGAAGGCAAAAAAGCTTACCGCCGGGCAGATCCAGCAAAGAACTCGAAGATCTGTGGGGGCAAAGCCAAGCTTCTCGCAATCACGTTCGCGTCGTCGGCCGAAAACCCTCACGTGGGCGACAGGGTAAATATCAAGTATGAGGCGAAGCTGGTTGATCGTCCGCGCTGGGACGATGAGGCGGTGCTTCGAACGCTGCACCCCGATGTGATTGAGACGGAAAACGATCAGTACCACAGCGAGTTATACCTTGAACTGACCAACGACGGTTGGGTCGTGAATCCGTCGCTGTAGTGTCCGGTTCAGCAACATCAGTTTTCCAGTGCCTGGGGCCGGAGATGAAACGAAGCGCCGATAACAGGCTCAAGGTGGTGGCGGTGCGGGTCAACCCGCACATCGAGCGCAGGTTGCGGCTGCTTGCCGAGGCAACGGGGCGCACGCAGTCGTTCTTTCTGCAGCAGATCATCGAGCAGGGCATCGACGCGATTGAGACAATGTGGCTGCCGCCGGCGACGCTCGCGAAGATCCGTCGAGGCGATTTTCTGGAACAACGGCGGGCCGGCTCGACGCCCGATCTTTTTGCCGAGTGACGCTCGACCTACTTCTAGTATCCGCGCCCGCTGATACGTGAGATGACCGAGTTGGTCTGCGCTGAGGCCAGCTCCGCGCGCAGGTCTGCCCATCTGGCGATCAGCGTCGGGTCCGGCGTCAGAAAGAGCGGCCGCGTGGTCCACCCAACGACATGAGCGCCGTTCCATTGCGTCTCGAAGATGCGCATGTCTTCTTCGTCACTCACTCCCGCGTTCACCAGATCGTCAAACGACTCGAGGTTGAACAGTTCGAGCTCGTCCTGATGGATGCCCGACACGAGCGATATGGCTGTGAAGAAGAAACGCCGCGCGTCCTCACGGGTCGCGCACAGCGCGAACGCGTCGACAATCCCGTCAGGCGTCTGCCACATCATTCGGTAAAGCAGCTTGCGGCACTGTTGTGATAGCTCGCTCATAGAAGTCTCGTGCTTCCGGCGCAACACCGCGCCTTGACATTGCGTGGCGATATGTACGATAGGCGCAGATGCCTTCCTCGCCGATCCCGCAGATGAATAATCGTCACCCATCGCCCGCCTCGCAGCAACCCCATCCCCTTGCCGGCAAGGTTTCGGCGAAGCGCAAGCTTCGTTATCATGGGGAAAGCGCGATTTCAGTATATATATTTTATGAATGCAAACCTGTGGCGGTCCGATCCCGAAACGGCGTACGCTGAATGGCAGCATGCAGAAGCCACCGGCGCGGACAGACGAGCGTTTGCCGATCGCTCCATCATTCAGCACCGCTCGATGTTTGCCCGTTTCCATCGCTATCTGACAAGCCACGGCGTTGCGGTGACGGAGTTCGGCACTGACCATATCGACGGCTTTTTCGCCGATCTGGATCGCGACTGCGCGCCGGGCACATCGACGCGCCTACGCTACCTCAAACTACTGGACCGGCTCTCGCGCCACCTGTCCCTGCTCGGCCTGCGCACCGACAATCCGGCCACAAGCTTGCTTCCTCAGGAGCACTGGCCGGAAGACGAGCCGATGCCGGTTTTCCTGTGGCCGGATGAGGATGCGCGACTGCAGGAGCTTTGCCGCGTAGTGGACTTCGAGTCGTTCAAGGAGATGCGCAACCGCGCGATCGTAACGATGCTGCTCGGCACCGGCGTCAGCGCCGCGGAACTGGCCGCGCTCGCCGTGGATGACCTCGAGGCAGGCGCACGCCCCAGTGTCTTTGTTAGAAAACGCGGGCCGCGTATTGCGCGCCGCGTGCCGGTTGATGCATTTGCGGTTGAACTGCTGCGCGTCTACGCGAAGACGCGGACCCGGCTGCCCATCAGCGATGGCCTGCTTTTCATGGCGACGGCTGGCGGCAAGCCGATGAAGCCCGCCACGCTTGGGCAGTGTGTGCGTGCGGCACTGCGGCTCGTCGACGCGGCGGCCACTGACGAGAGCCCGCGCCTGCTACGCAACACATATGGACGCCGGCACCTGCTGGAAGGCAAGACCAACGAACAGGTGAGTAACCTGCTGGGCCTGTCCAGTCACAGGACGGCCACCCGGTTGCGGGAAACCATCCTGGAGCCCGGCGATGACGACGACCGGACGGCCGACACTGCCTGGCTGTCTCGCGAACCGTTGCCTTGACTTTGGCCAGCGACGCGTAGCCTGCTGAGTGAGCCGTACAGGGGTGCGGCCACACATACGGGGTTTCAGTCATGGTCTACAAAAGCGCCTTCAGGGACATCATCTATCCAGCGCAGAACCGGGAGCCGCTCGCCACGCGCTACCGCATCGTGCTCGCAAAGACCTCGCGACTTGTGCGCGCGATCGTCCATCTCGTTGCTGATGAGCCGACCCAGCCGGAAAGCACAGACCTTCCCACGGCGATCGACGTGATCCTGAACAGGATCATCGACGGCGAACTGACGGGCGTGCGTCACGACTGCATCCGGCTCGTGGTTCAGACCGGCGCGCAATTGACCGACTACCCTATCACCTATAACGCGCTGGAGTTGAAGGGCCACGGCGGTCGCGAACCGCGGCCCCCGGGCACCACCGACCAGCCGATCCACATCCGCTCTATCGACGTGGTTGGCGGCTCAGTCGCGTTTTCCGTCGACCACGACGGCGGAAAGCCAGCAAACGACGTAGTTACGAGAATGCTGCGATGAACAGCCCCCGGCTTCATCAATACGCTGTCGGCCGGTGGGAGTCGCTGTGGGCCAGCCATCCGTACATGTCCCACCGCATTCTCATCGACCTGCGCGCCAGAAAAGTGGTCGCGGGCGAGCATCGTTACTACAAGGCGTGGCACTACATGAGCATGCGCGACCTTAAGTACATGCAACAGATACTGGACGAGACTTTCGACGACATCTTCGACGAGCCGGCCGAGTATGAGTTTAAAGTGGTCGCAGAGCCGCCGCTCTGGGCGCTCAAGGCATGGCCGTGGCCGCGCCTGGCGGCGTTGACGGACGACGAGCCCGACTGAAAGGCGAGCCCATCGACGCGACGGTTTTCATTCGGGCAGACGGATTGCTCGGCATGCACTATCGTGAAAATGGCGCGCGGCCGGAGAAAGCGATGTTCCTTTGCTACCTGATCGACCCGGCGGGACGATCCATCGGACAGGTGGAAGAGGGATTCGATCGCGCGGCCGAATTGACCGGCAGCGAAGCGCCCGAGGTGGACACGCTGTGGTCAGACACCACCGATCCGGACTCCTCCGTCGACCTCATCTACGATCCCGACGCGGACGACCAGCCCTCTTTCCGCCTGCGTCTGCAGTACGCGGGCAAGGTGATCGAACGCGTGATCGCCGGGCCCGCCGTGCTTGTCGCATGCGGCGCCGTCCCTGACGGGATGGCACATCAATTGGCAGGGCGAGACGCCCTCGCATCTGCTGTCGACTTCATGACCAACGACACTGACATCGCCGGTTGGCTCAAATCGAAGCTGCCGGAACGGCGGGTTACCGCTTGGCGCGACCAGCCCCGAAGAACCGGAGACCCTGAACAGCGGCTTCCAGGCGGACGCGCGCGGCGCTAGGCTCCGCGCCTACGCCTCGACGAGCGCACCTGCATTTTCGACTATGACGACAGCATTTTTCAGTCGCTCGACGCGCCGATGGTAAGTCGCGACGGAACCGGAGACAGGAAGCGAAGCGAGCCGACCTTGCAAGGCCCCATCACCGGCTTGCGGCAAGTAGCTTGGCTCGAAACCGGTGGTTCTGCTTCAGCCGCCCCACGACCTCCAGCCGACGGCGACCGCATGGTGGGGACTGGACGCTGCCAACCTGATGACCGTAAAGGCGCCGACTGCGGCCGGCCGCGTAAGGCAGTGTTCGGCCATCTTCAGCCACTCACCGTGACGATGCGTCGGTCGTTCGAACATCGCATCCGCTTCTATCAACCGACACTCGATGGCGAAGCGAGTTGATCGCCTTCGCCATCGGCAACGTGGGAAATCGTACATAGTGACGGTGGTCTTTGTGACTCGGTCGGACTTCCGGCTACCGCCGCTGGTCAGTGTGGTCGCATCAATTCGCGCCGCTCAATAGTGACCGGGCCGCGACAGGATCGCTGAGCCTTCGGGCGGTTCCATGTGACGGACGCCTGACTTTGGCAACAAGCGTCCGAGTTGCTCAGCACCATGTCTGATCAATGAATTCGGTCCGCCGAGGGGGTTGCCGTCGGTGAATTCGATCTTGGTAGCGCGTTGCATACGATCACCTGTGACGTCGACATCGACTCTTACACTCTTCTCCCCAGACTTGCAAATCTTGACGCTCAAGCCGTCATCATCCGCGACAACCAGGCAGTCATCTTCAGAGGAGCTCTCATCAGAAGAACCGTCGTCGGATGAACTGGCCTGCACCACATGAACGGGCCATGAAGCCACAGCGTAGGTGACTGGGTTGAGCATGATTGCCGTTGAATTCGTGGGCAAAGCTGCTGCTGCAGCCCCAACATTTCCGACCAACATCGCAGCGCTCACTAGTACCGCGATCAAAAGCTTGCTATTGCGTCGAATTGACTTAGGCTTCGTGACGACCTCCGATTTCACGCAACCAGATGGAAACCGCTTCGGAAGATGTTGCGATTACCTCCCTTTGCCTAATCTTCCACAAGCGATTCAGGCACTGCTGTACGTACCGGGTTTCAAGTACGGAGGTTCACGATGAGTATGCAAATTTCAGCAGACGAATTTCGTGCACAAGTTTTGCACACACTTCATGCGCGAATCTCGTTCAACGCTCATATATGGTCGACTGGCACACGCAACTCTTCCGGATCGATCGTCATCAGCCCAGATTTCTCGACTGAAGGCCTCCCGTCCAATTTCGTGTCCGACTATGCAGGCATCGCCCCGCATGATGTAGTCGGTTACCTATTTTCGGCATTTCCCCGTGTTGTACAGCCCATTTCGGTCGCCGATTACCGGGGACCTCGTGGGGGCAGAGTTGGAGCAACGATTGCTGACTACCTAGACGCTATCGGCATCCGGTACCTCATGAATTGCGGCCTCGAAAGCAGGTTCGGGATTGCCTGGATCACCATGTATAGACGGGATGCGCCGAAGGTCACGGAGGTTGTCGAGTTGGTACCGTTTTCTCCGGCTGATGCGGAGATAGCTGCGTATTCCGTTCCGCATTGGCTCTACACGTGGCAGGAACTCGCAGCCGGTCAGATCAGTGACCGCGACTCGAGTGGCAAATGGCCAATGGGCGTGGTACCTCGCCTTCTAGGGCTCACTCCGATGCAGATGCGAGTCGCCACGCTAGCGGTGCGAGGACTGGGTGCGAAAGAAATTGCCCGGGCCCTTAAGCTCGAAGGAAGAAACGCCAATGCTAATACCATCGCGGTCCATCTCAAACGTGTTCACAAGAAGGTAGGAATGCATTGTGAGGATCTGGCCCAAGCACTGCTCGGGCCTATTCACTGACTACTATTCACTGACTACTAGCCTTTAGTGCACCGAGATGCGGCGCGCAGTTGGAAATGGGGGCTGATGACCGGCAGCTTTGTCCGAGCGATTGCCGCCCGTCGGCCGTATCCAATGACCGTTGCCACGTTGGAATCTGCCCGTCGCTGCGAGAATCAGGGAACGTCTCAGAAGGGTCGACTGCTGCCCGACGCGGCCGATCTATGGCCGACCGCGGCGGCCGGTCTACGTCAGGCCGGAGTCGGGCCAGATTGCCGCCGTTCGTCATCGCCGCCAGATGGTCGTTCGAATGACCGCTCTCCCTATCCTATGATGCTGTTGACAAAGTCCGTCACCGTCTAAATGGCGAGGTTTTTATGGGTCGCTTTACCCTTACCCAGGGCCTGCGGGCGGCTTGTAGGCCGGTTTTGCATTGCTCTTCCTCTTTTTCGATTTTCCGATCAATGCGTTACCAGCGCTCACTGAGTGCGACGTGACCGAGCGCGTGACCATCCCATGAGAAAAAATACACTCCTTGTGTCCCCATGCATCGAGCGCCTTCCGACTCGTGTTGCTGCTTGATCGTATGCGGTCCACCAAGGACGCCCTTGTCTGAAAATCGCTGCACTCTGATGCTACGTGTCCACGTGGACACGTAGACACTTGCACCGATGACAGAGAAAAAAGACTTGAGAAGCCGTCTGGTGATTGGCCAGAAACGCGATGGCCGACGCGAATACGATAATGAGGCACGCGATGAGCTTGTCCGTCTATGCTTGATGCCAGGCGTATCGATAGCTCGCACGGCAATCGAATACGACATCAACCCGAATCTGCTGCGTACCTGGGTGACCCAATATCAGCAGAGGCACGCCGACACCAAACAGCCTTCACCGAGCCTGGAGGGCGTGCTGATTGATGTTCCAGCCGCTGGCAATGAAGTGCTGCCACATGTGGCGAATGCTGCCGCCTTCGTCCCGGTTGTCCATGCGGCGACGGCGCCACCGGCCTCAGCGTCAGCCGGGTCAATGACACTCGCAGTGCATGTGCGCCTGTCCAACGGTGTCGAGCTCCAGTTCGGAAAGGCCATCGCGACGATCGACGAGCTGACGACGCTGATTCAGATCCTGGGGAGGATGCCGTGTTCCGGTTCGACGAAAAACTGAGCGTATATTTACATCGCGATCCGGTTGACTTCCGGTACGGCATGAACAGCCTGTCGATTCTCGTTGAACAGGCGATGCACCTGAATCCAATGGACTCCTCGCTTTACATCTTCGGGAACCGGCGTCGAGACAGAATCAAGATTCTTTGCTGGGATGGTAGCGGCTTCTGGCTTATGACGAAACGCCTTGAGGCAAGCCATTTTATCTGGCCCGACAACAAGGCCGAGGTCGTGACGATGACGACCAGCGTGTTGCATGCCCTGCTCGACGGCGATGACATCACGACGGTCCGTCGACATCCGAGGCAGCAATATCGGCGTGTGAGCTGAACAACCCGCCGGCATACATGGTCTAATCCAGCATGCCGGTCAACGTCACGATCACCGCCGAGGAACTGATAGCGCTACTCGCCGAGCGCGATGCGGCTCGGGCATTGCGGGAGGAGCAGGAAGCGTTACGCGGTGCCCTACGACTCGTGACAGCGGAACGCGACCTTGCCGAAGAGCGCCTGCGGGCTTACCGTCAGGAGTTGTTCGGCGTAAAGAGCGAAGCCCGAGGTTCCGATCAGCTCGGCTTGTTCAATGAAGCAGAAGTGCTCGGTGCCGGGCGCATGCCCGCCCGAGAAGACTCGCCGGAGTCGACGGTCTCAGCACACACGCGCAAGAAACGCGGCCATCGCAAGCCGCTCGATCCCAACCTGCCGCGCGACGTTGTGCGGCACGAATTGCCCGAAGCCGAGCGCTTCTGCATGAACGACGGACATGCGCTCGTCGAGTTCGGCGTGGAGATCAGCGAACAGCTCGACGTCATTCCGGAGCAGCTTCGCGTGATCCAGCACCAGCGCGTCAAGTATGCCTGCCCGTGCTGCGATCTCGGTATCAAGGTCACGCCGGCGCCGGCACGCATCATCCCTCGTGGGCTGTTGGGCGAATCGGCGCTCGCGTGGATCGCCACCGGCAAGTATCAGTTCGGCATGCCTCTGTATCGCCAGGCTGGCTTGCTGCGTCGATTCGGCGGCGACATCTCGTCGAACACGATCGCGGCCAGCATGGTCCGCGTCGGTCTCGCGTCGCAGCCCGTGATCAACCTGCTGCGCGACGCGCTGCTTGACGCCGGGCTGATCTATTGCGACGAGACGACGCTGCAGGTGCTGAAAGAAGAAGGCCGCCGGCCAAAAACGACGAGCTACCTGTGGGCGCAAATGACGGGTTCGGGTGTGCCGATCCGTTGCTTCACTTATACACCCGGGCGCGGTACAAAACTGGCCGACAGGCTGTTCACTGGAATCCGGTCAGGCGCGGTCATGATGACCGACGGCTACGAACCCTACAACGATATCGCCAGGCGCTACGAGCTCGTGCACCTTGGGTGTTGGGTTCACGTGAGACGGTACTTCGTCAAGGCAGAAGACAGCGTGCCCAAGGCGGCACGAACCCACGACCTTCTTGCGACGCGCTTCATCAAATTGATCGGCAGGCTGTTTGCCGCCGAAGTGCGTAGCGAGACGTGGTCTGCACAGCGACGGCAGCGGTTGCGACGGCGATACAGCGCACGTGTGCTCGACGCGATCCACGCGCTGATGCTCGAGCAGTCGCACGGTGTCGTACCGAAAAGCCTTCTTGGCAAAGGACTGACTTACCTACGTGCGCAGTGGCCAAAGCTGATCCGTTACATCGAGAACGGCGATTGGCCCGTTAGCAACAATGCTTGTGAAAATGCGATTCGCCCATTCTGCGTGGGACGCCGCTCTTGGCTGTTCAGCGACACTGTTGATGGCGCGAACGCAAGTGCCAATCTTTATACCTTGGTCGAAACGGCAAAGGCCAACGGTATCGATCCCTACCGCTACCTCACGTGGCTGTTCCAGCGTCTGCCTCTAGCGAAGACGGCAGATGACTACGAAGCGTTGCTGCCTTGGCGCATGCCCGTCGATCTCCGCTGATCCGTACCAATTCCCAGTACCCCGCGCCGTCAACTGCATCACTCTGAGGGGCGTCGTTCACGGACCGCATACGCTTGATCGACATAGCGACAACCTCGGGCGACCAAATTTTCACGATATCGCGACCATCGCTGCTTTCAGAATGCTCCAGCGTCGCAAGAGCGGCCGCAGCCGCAAGAATGTATTGGCCGGTACGAACCGTTATAGTTTGTTCTGGCTCGCCGTTGATTGAAACGTGAAAAGTGTGAGTGCCTACCATTTCGTTCCCGGATTTTCCGATTTTCCCTAATCTGCAAAAACTTCCTGCAAGGTTCGCAGGCTGTCCAACAACGTCTTATCGGCAACTGCACCCTGTTTCTTGACTAGGCGCACCTTGTCTACTGCGCGAATCTGATCCAGACGTATCAAGCAGTGTTTGCGCTTGAAAGATTGACGGTCAACCGGCCGCACGAATCAATCGCCGCATTTTGTCGGTGAACACCTGCTGACCGGCGCCAGCGGCCTCTTCGCCTGACCTCAGCCTGGCTTTTGCGATGCCCGTCATGACGTTCCAGTCGGCGGCACCACTGAGTTCCAGCAACTCGTCCCACTTGACCGGCATCGATATCGGAAGCCCGGGTCTGGCCCGAGGAGACAAGGCGATCGCTGTCGTTGCGCCTTTTCCATTTCGCAGGTAATCCACAAAGATCTTGCCGATGCGATTTCGCGGGCCTGACACGGCTGAAAAGCGTTGAGGAATGATCTTCGCAAGATGTCGCGCAATCGCGTGACTGAATCCCTTCACATCCTGCCACGTATGGACCGGCGCAAGCGGCACGATGATGTGCACGCCCTTCCCTCCGCTGGTCTTGCAGGACGACTGCAGTCCGAGTTCGTCCAGCACAACCCGCGTAAGCGTTGCGGCTTCAACCATCACGTTCCAGTCGAGTTGTGGATCGGGGTCGAGATCGAGGATGAAACGGTCGGGATGGTCGAGGTCGGGCGCAGTCGCGTTCCACGCGTGAATCTCGATCGTGTTGAGTTGCGCAAGCTCCAGCAACGCTTCTCGCGTGTTCGCAACCAGTAGCGGCGCATGACCGGGGTGCATCGACCCCGGCAACTGTGTAACGGCTTTCAGGCGCTGCCCTTCTGCGGGATCTGTCGTAATAAGTCGGTCTGCTATGCTGACGGGCCTTAATGCGTGACGTGATCGATGACCGAGAAGCTGAGTCCGGGTGTGGGAAAAGTACTCAAACGCTTGCATTACCCGCTGGACGTGATGTTGCTGTGCGTTCGGTGGTACGTGGCCTATCCGCTGAGCCTGCGTCATCTCGAACAGATGATGGCCGAGCGCGGGATTGCGGTCGATCATTCGACCGTTCATCGTTGGGCACTCAAACTGTTGCCGGTCCTGGAGAAGGCGTTTCGACGGCGCAAACGGACGGTCGGCAAGAGCTGGAGGATGGACGAGACCTACATTCGAATCAGGGGTGAGTGGCGGTATCTCTATCGGGCTGTCGACAAGGCAGGCAACACCGTTGATTTTCTGCTGCGAGCCCGACGGGACAAGGCTGCAGCCCGGGCCTGTTTCGAAAAGGCAATCGACCAGAATGGCGAACCCGAGACCGTGACGATCGACAAGAGCGGATCGAATCTGGCTGCCTTGCAAGCGATCAACGCCCCGCGGGATGTGCCGATCAAGGTCCGCCAGAAAAAGTATCTGAATAACATCATCGAACAGGATCATCAGGCGATCAAGCGCCGGACCCGACCGATGCTTGGATTCAAGAAATTTCGTTGTGCCCGCATCCTGTTGGGCGGCATCGAAGTTATGCACATGATCGTCAAGGGGCAGATGGACGATGGTGGTGTCGATCAGAATCCCGCACAGCAATTCTATTCACTGGCTGGATAAGTAGTCCGTATCGTATCGGGTCTTTACTAACCTCTCATTCTTACCGCGACAGAACCGTGGCAACTGCCTGATGAAGTTGTGTAACGATTTGCGCGGCGCCATCCATGTGCGGACCCCGCAGTCTTATTTTCTGTGTTGAAGGTTGAACGATTTAACAGTCATAGTCTAACGTCGTGATGCCTGCAACGTATCAACCTGTGAAACGGTAGGCGGAATCGGGACGATCTCCGGAGGGCCGCGGATTGTCTAGACGCCGGGTTGTACTGCGCCGCCGCGCAACGATCAGTGATGGACCACTGTTGCTACACAATCATCAGGGCCGCGGAAACAGCCGCTCGTCCCAGACGACAGGTCGCGACTTGCCAACAACGATGCCCTGCGCGAGCGGGTGGGCGGGGTTGACCAGCGCATTCCACTCTTCCCTCGCTACCACCGAGGGCACAAGCAATATCGCAGTGCGACGTTCCGCGATCCAGCGATCCCCAAATTCCCGAGCGATCTGGATGTTCGCCCCGTCCCATCCAGCCGGAAGCAGAGTGGCGTCCGCGTGCTCTACCGGAACATCGTCGGGTACTTCAGCCGTAACGACGACGTGGGAACGCGGCACCTTGCCTATACGCGCGTGGACCAGCACCTCGAGCATGGCGCCAGCGAAGGTGACCGCGCCGTAGATGACAGCGCGGCCAGGACTGTTGAATCGACCGCCGACCAGCTGAGCGCCGGTGCCATCCCAGACAGGGTGACGGCTATCCGCAATGCGATAGATCCGCATCAGGCGGGAATTCCATAAAACAGCTTCCAGAGCAGTTCTTCCACACGCCTCGCACCCAGCTCGGTCATCGAGACATCAAGTGGGGTACGGCCGTCCAGCAGTGGATGGGGCGTGTTCAGGAATTCCCTCGCGTCAACTTCTGAATCCCACACATATTCAGCAGTCGCAAAGATCCGCGCCAGCCGCTCGGCCTTCTCGGATTCATCGGGGCTGAGCACGTCGCGACGGCGCTTGAACGTGGCCTCCGGAACAATGCGAAAGAGCAGGCTGCGGCGCTCTTCGGTCGTTCGCGCGACATGCTCGACACTGGCGCGGAGCGCCGATTTGGGCAGACCACCACGCACCAAGTCGTCGAGCTCGGCAAACGAAGCGGGCAGCCGGGAAAGCGCCATGACGGACGCGATTCGCGCTGGGGACACGATGACCATGATGGACTCCATGAAGCATCAAATGATGCCCGATTATACGCCATATGAGACCGCCGCGCTAAGGAGCGGGCATTGACTGTCTGGCAGGGCTGGCAAAGAGGTTCTGTCGCGGTAAGAATGAGAGGTTAGTAAAGACCCGATACGATACGGACTACTTATCCAGCCAGTGAATAGAATTGCTGTGCGGGATTCTGATCGACACCACCATCGTCCATCTGCCCCTTGACGATCATGTGCATAACTTCGATGCCGCCCAACAGGATGCGGGCACAACGAAATTTCTTGAATCCAAGCATCGGTCGGGTCCGGCGCTTGATCGCCTGATGATCCTGTTCGATGATGTTATTCAGATACTTTTTCTGGCGGACCTTGATCGGCACATCCCGCGGGGCGTTGATCGCTTGCAAGGCAGCCAGATTCGATCCGCTCTTGTCGATCGTCACGGTCTCGGGTTCGCCATTCTGGTCGATTGCCTTTTCGAAACAGGCCCGGGCTGCAGCCTTGTCCCGTCGGGCTCGCAGCAGAAAATCAACGGTGTTGCCTGCCTTGTCGACAGCCCGATAGAGATACCGCCACTCACCCCTGATTCGAATGTAGGTCTCGTCCATCCTCCAGCTCTTGCCGACCGTCCGTTTGCGCCGTCGAAACGCCTTCTCCAGGACCGGCAACAGTTTGAGTGCCCAACGATGAACGGTCGAATGATCGACCGCAATCCCGCGCTCGGCCATCATCTGTTCGAGATGACGCAGGCTCAGCGGATAGGCCACGTACCACCGAACGCACAGCAACATCACGTCCAGCGGGTAATGCAAGCGTTTGAGTACTTTTCCCACACCCGGACTCAGCTTCTCGGTCATCTGTTAGCGCCGATGTAAAACTGACCCACCCGCCGAAGTAAAGTAAGCGGCTCAGCTGGGCCGTTGGTCCATTCGCATGCGCGTGGGGCATGATGGTGAACTGGAGCCGCCGGTCAGGTAGCGGGATTCGGCGGGCTTGCCGGCGTGTGCAGCTTGTCGGCCACACGCCAAGGCAGGAGCTCGTCGATCTGATTGATTTTGTGACCGGCGATGTGGGCTAGCACATAGTCCAGGTAGGCACGCGGATCGATGTCATTCAAGTTGCAAGTGCCGATCAACGAGTACATTGCTGCTGCCCGTTCGCCGCCACTGTCGGAGCCGGCGAATAAAAAATTCTTCCGACCCAGGCTTACACAACGCAGCGCGTTCTCCGCGATGTTGTTGTCGATCTCGAGCGTACCGTCTTCGCAATACAACGTCAGTGCGCTCCACTGGTTCAGCGTGTAATTGATCGCCTTGGCCATATCGGACTTCGACGACAGCGTTTCGAGCTTTGCCCTGAGCCACGCTTCGTAGATCTGAAGCAGAGGTCTGGCATTCTCCTGCCGTATTCGCAGCCGTTCGGCGGCGGGCTTGCCGCGAATGGAGGCCTCAATGTCATAGAGCCGCCAATATATTCGAGTGCCTTTTGTGTTGTGTCAGATGGCGTGCGCACATGGATGTCGTAGAACTTTCTCCTCGCGTGGGCATGGCATGCCGCCTCGCGTATCAAGCCATCGCGGAACAATTCGTCGAAGCCCGCGTAAGCGTCCGCTTGCAGAATCCCTTTGAAGCTGGCGAGATGGGTTTGAGGATGGATGCCTTGCCGGTTCGGCGAGTACGCGAACCAGACTGAAGCAGGTTGCGCCGAGCCGGAGCGATGATCGTCGCGCACGTAGACCCATAGCCGGCCGGTGCGGGTCTTCCTGTTGCCCGGTGAGAGCACCGGGATCGGCGTGTCATCCGCGTGGAGCTTGGTCGCGGCCATCGTATAGCGGCGCAGCGCCTCTGTTAGCGGAGCGCACAGTGCCTCGCACTGGCCGACCCATCGGCCCATACTGGCCCGGTCAAGCGTCACGCCGTCGCGCCCCGCGATCGCCGATTGCCGGTACAACGGCTGGTGGTCTGCATACTTCGAGACGAGGATGTCTGCCAGCAAGCTCGGATGGGCGATGCTCCGCTCGATCGGCAGGCCGGGCATCGGCGGCTGGGTGATAGTGCTGCAGCATGGGCAAACCAGTTTGCGCCGGATCGTGCGAATGACCTTGAACACCGCTGCGACCCGGGCGAGTTGTTCGGATTCGTCCTCGCCGAGCACCTGCATTGGTTGACCGCAATCCGGGCAACTTGATTCAGGCTTGAGCACATGATCCTCGCGCGGCAGATGCGCGGGAAGCGCTTGCCTGGAAGCCGCTTCGTCCGTCGTCGCATTTGAGGTGGACGCATTTGCACCGCGGGCCTGCGCACGCTGCACATCCACAACTCCGCGCCCGGCGGCCAGATCCTCAAGTTGAGTCTCGAGCGTCTCGATTTGCCGCTGCAACTGCTCGGACTTGCGACCGAACTGCATGCGCCTGAGCTTGTCGATCTGCGCCTTGAGTTGCTCAATCTCGACATCGCGTTCGGCAAGCAGGCTACGGGCCTCAACCAGCAAGGCCTTCAGGAGCTCGACATCGTCAGGAAGATCGGCGCCGTTCGACATGCGCCGTAGTTTACGAGTCTGCCGCGCGGTTTACAACATCGATAGTGCGGCAGTGCGACGGGGCTGTCGCCAGTCGATGCCCTCAAGCAGCATCGACAGTTGTGCAGAGCTCAGATGGACCTTGCCACCGTCGGCCTTGGGCCATATAAAACGGCCTCGTTCAAGCCGCTTCGCGAGCAGCCAGATTCCGTCCTCCGAGGCCCAGAGAATCTTTACCAGATCGCCAAACCACACGACATTCAACATACCGATCGCAAATTGTGGTGATCGCATACCGCTGGCACCCCGCCTACGGCCAGGAATACAGGCTGGTCCGCCGCACTGGGCGCCGCGGGAATCAGATGGTTCACCTCGACGTCCCGCAACAGATCTCCCGCGAACTGCCAGCCTGGATGCTCGATGCGTCAATATGCTCGGCGATGTCGCTTGGCGAACCGCAAGTGAGCGCCGAGGCGCTGGCCTTCTTGTGCCGCGTCCTGTCTGATCGGAAGCGCCACTCCGCCGCAGGAGGATCATAGAAGCCTCTGTCAACGGAGGGCCATTCCGATGAGACGACTGCAAAGAGAACCCGGCGTACAGCTTCCGCTGGAACTGCACCTGGATCCCACCTTCGACGCAGCCATAGTGGGGAATCGACGGGAGGAAGTGATCGACGCGCTCGCGGCACTTCTGCTGGAAGCGCTGGGAAAGCCGGCGAACATAACCGACCGAGGAGATCGCGATGAGCCAGAAGATCTCTGCTGATCATCTCTGCCGAGGCGCAGTGGTCTACGTCCGGCAGTCAACCATGAGCCAGGTGGTGGAGCACACGGAGAGCCAGAATCGTCAGTACGCGCTCGCTGAATCTGCACGAACCATGGGCTTTGCTTCAGTGACGACGATCGACGATGACCTTGGACGTTCGGGCTCCGGCAGTATCGAACGTCCCGGGTTCCAGAAGCTGGTCGCGTCAGTGTGTGCAGGATCCGTCGGCGCCGTGTTCTGTCTCGAGGCTTCACGACTTGCGCGCAACGGCCGCGATTGGCACCATCTCATTGATCTTTGCGCACTGGTCGGCACGGTCGTCGTTGATCACGACGGTATTTATGACCCCAGGCTGGTCAACGATCGGCTCCTGCTCGGACTCAAAGGCACGATGTCGGAGTACGAACTCAGTCTGCTGCGGCAGCGTGGCATTGCCGCGCGTGATTCGAAGGCACGGCGAGGCGAATTGCGCTTTGCACTACCTCCGGGCTACTGCTGGAATGAGCTTGGGCAGATCGAGATGGATCCAGACGAACGGGTTGCCGAGTCCATCCGGGTGCTCTTCCGTAAGTTCCGCGAACTCGGCAGTGCCCGTCAGGTGCTGCTATGGGCCATACAATCCAATGTCAAGCTGCCTGTAACGCGGCACGGCCCCGCTGGCATCCGGATCGAATGGAGCCGGCCTGCATATCACACGGTCGTCCAGATGCTGGAACATCCGGTTTATGCTGGGGCGTATGTGTTTGGAAGGACGACGCAACGCACTGCCGTCGTCGACGGACGGGCTCGTAAGACTGAAGGCCACTCCAAGCCGATGAAGGAATGGAGCGTACTGTTGCATGACCATCACCCAGGCTATATCACGTGGGATCAGTTCGAGGAGCATCAAAGGATGATTGCCGAGAACACACATATGAAGAAGCGAGCTTCCCGCCGATCTGCTCGTGGCGGGCGGGCGTTGCTGACTGGTCTGGCGCGATGTGGCCGATGCGGTCGAATGATGCGAGTGAACTACGGAATGAGAGCCGGTCACGCGCATCGCTATTACTGCCGCGGCGACGAGGCACATGTCGGAGCGATTCTCTGTATCGGAATCGGTGGAGTACGTGTCGACAAAGCGGTGGCGGCGGCAATTCTCGAAGCGGTTTCGGAACATGCTGTGGAAGCGGCCATCCGCGCTGCAGAGCAAACATCGCGCGCAGATGACGATGTGCGTCGCGCGTTGTCCTGTGAACTCGAGGAAGCACGCTACGATGCATCTCTTGCGGCGCGCCGGTATGAGGTCGTCGATCCGACGAAGCGGTTGGTTGCACGCGAGCTTGAAACACGCTGGAATGCGGCGCTTGAACGTGTCGCTCACCTCGAAGAGCGGGCAGCGCTTCTGGACCGCGAGGTCGCAAGCCGGCCGGCGATCGACCAGGCACAGCTGATGACGCTCGCGTACGACCTCCCAGCGGCGTGGAATGCGCCGGGCACCGACATGCGGACAAAGCAGCGGCTGACCCGTATTCTCATTCAGGAAGTCGTGATTGATCTGGACGACAGCACGAATGAAGCGATCGCCACAGTCCATTGGACCGGTGGTCGGCATACGGAGCTACGCGTCGCACGCGTAAATGTTGGACGGTATCCATCCAGCCAACACTTCAGTGCTGTTGAGGTTATGCGCAAGCTTGGCGGGCAGTGGCCGGACAGGGAGCTTGCGGTGACCATGAACCGCATGCGATGCAAATCGCCAGACGGCAAGACCTGGACCACGGTTCGTGTTACCGAACTGCGTGAACGGCTGGGCATTGCGCCATTCGATCCGATGGCATCGCATGCGGAGACGATCAGCGTGGAAGAGGCCTCACGGCGACTGGGAATTTACGGGAGCTCGATTCACCGTCTGATACGTGAGGGAATACTGCCTGCGACCCAACTCATGCCCTCCGCGCCCTGGCAGGTCCCTGTTGCTGCGCTCGATTCCGAAGCCGTCAGGGAAGGTGTACGGGCTATCAAGGAACGGCGGCCGCCTCACTTCAAGGCCCGACAGGAAGCAGAGAAGTCACTCAAGTTGCCGGGCTTCTAACCAAAGGATGCACTATGTCACGAGACTCCCCCGACGGCCCCGGAAGATGTAGACGTTGCCGCCCAGCGGATTCTCCCCAAGCGCTGTTTGCACCTTCGCTGCCAACCCCTGGAACCCGCATCGCATATCAGTGACGCCAGCAGCGATCCAGATGCGCGTGCCTGCCGGTAGGGAGATCATGAGCGCAGACTACCCAGCACGATCCGCAGCATATCGGCATCAACCAGGCCGTCCACTTTAACCACCGCACGACCGATCCGGATCTCGATCGTGCCGACCGGTGATACAGGCTTCGCGCCCTGCGCGGGCGCTTCTACCGGAGCTGACTCAATGACCTCCGTCGGCGTGTCGCTGAGCAATACGACCGGAATGAGCCCGGCAGATCGAGCTTGCTGATCGGCCAGATAACGCCGCCGCCAGGTAAACAGCATGTTCGCGTTGATGCCATTCTCCCGGGCCAGCTTCGCGACTGATACGCCAGGCTCGCAAGCTGCTGCTGCCAGTCGCTCACGCAGCTCCCGGGGGTAGTTCGGCCGCCCCGTTCGGGTACCCGGCTTCTTCTCCGCAGACTGTGTCAAAGTGGTGCCCATCAGATTCGAAATGATGTGCATCACTTTGATGTCGCCCTCAGCCACTGTCTATAACGGCCGGCACGAGCCGCTTACGAAGTAAACCTGACCCACCTAGGAGAGGATGGCGGCTTTTTGCCGCCGATGCTGACTCAGGAGCAAGCAGTGGAAATCAAGGTATTGGCAAGACGGGGAACGGCGGTAGGTTCTGTTGCAGTAAGGGTGTCGGGACGAGAAATGTCGATATGATAAGTATTGCTTATGACGCAAGGGAGTAAAACTGCTGGGAAGCAGGCGACGGGTCTTTGCCCGCAGATTTCATCTGTCCTTTCCTGATCATGTGCATTACCTCGATGCCGCCGAGAATGACCCTCGCACGGTGGAAGTTCTTGAATCCCAGCATCGGCCGGGTCCGGCGTTTGATAGCCCGATGGTCCTGTTCGACAATGTTGTTCAGATACTTGATCTGACGGACCTTGATCGGCGTCTCGCGATCGGCATTCACCGCATCCAGTGCGGCCAGATTGGAGCCGCTTTTGTCGATGGTCACGGTCTCTGGCGTACCATTATGGGTGATCGCCTTTTCAAAGAACCGCCGGGCAGCGACCTTGTCCCGCCTGGCCCTGAGCAGGAAGTCGACCGTGTCGCCCGCCTTGTCCACTGCCCGGTAAAGATATTTCCACTCACCTTTGATCTTGATATAGCTCTCGTCCATTCGCCAGCTTTTCCCAACCGGACGCTTGTGCTTGCGGAAGCTCCTTTCGAAGAGCGGCAGCAGTTTGATGACCCAGCGGTACACCGTCGAATGATCCACCGCGACACCACGCTCGTCCATCATTTCCGCAAGATTGCGCAAACTCAGCGAATAGGCCACGTACCATCGCACGCACAGCAAAATCACTTCAAGCGGGTAGTGACGGCGCTTCAGGACCTTGGCCAAGCCCGGCGCGAGTGTGGTTCGCGGTGTCTTCGTCTTCTTCATCGCACAGCTCAAAAATTCGCTACCCAATTTTAACGTGGGCCTTACTGCAACAGAACCCCTAAAGGCTTGGTCGTAAAAAACTAATCAGGAGACGGACATATGCAATCATCATTGCCTGCGTTTGGCGCTGCGAAGCATTACCCGGTGATGTTGCGGCCGTTCGTTGGGACGGGGTCTGCATATCCGCTTGAGAACGTAGACCGTTGGAGCGGGTACCTTTCACCTCGATCAGGACTCTTTGTCAGCGATGACACGGCGGTGCGGTCGCCGCGCAGGCGCCCGCGCGCGGATATCCGGACGGCGAAGGAACATCTGGAAAATGTCCGCGCAGTGCTGAATCCCGCTATTGGCGATCTGGCGGTTCTCTTCGACGTGTCGCGCCAGGCGATCTACAAGTGGCTGTCCGAAGAGTCGATGCCGGACGCGGACAGGCTCGCGCGCATCAGGACGTTGAGTCAGATCGCTGACGCGTTCAAGGCGGCAGGAGTCGCGCGCGCGCCGAGTCTCCTGAAAATGAAAGCGTTTGAAGATCGCTCCCTGTTCGACATCCTGAAGGCCGGGGAGGACAGTTCGGCGGCCGTGCAGACTTTGATTGAAGAGGCTCGGGCAATGGAGCGATCCTATGCACTCTCAGGTCTTTCGAATACCGCGGCTCCAGCCACAGCAGACTGGCAATCGGATGTTTCGATTCCAGGTGCTGCCGAGGATCGCTGAGGGGGCGGGATGCCGGGACGTGACAGTGCTTGGCGGCAAGGCAGTCTCATCGTTGACGCTCATGCGTTGAACCTCGGACTCGTCTTTGATGACGGCGGTCAACATCGCGTCGTTGTCATCTCGCACGACTGCGATCTCGCCAACGACAGGGAGCCCTTTGTCGAGTGCATCGTCGCGGACATCGTTGCGACGGCGGAGCCAACGTTCACTCGTGCCCGAAACGTACGCCGGCTTCATCTCTCCTACACCACGGGGGAAGGGCAGACGCTCGCGCTTGAACTGCGTCGCGATGCCCGAAGCGTGGTCGGTACGGCGATGTTCGATGCGATCGCTGCCAATCCGGATGCGTCAGTCACACTGAATGCCGATGAGAAGAGGGCACTCAAGCAATGGCTGGCCGCGCGGTATGGTCGTCCGGCTTTCCCGAATGCGTTCGAGAATCGCCTTCGCCGAAAACATAAGGGCAAGACGGTTGAGCAACTGACCGGCAAGCTCCTCGAGCCATACAACGCCCATCTGGTGGGCGTTTTCTTCGACCTCGACACAGCGCGCTTTCAGGACCTCGAAGACGGTGAGCCTTACTTCCTACGCATCACCGTTGCGTATGACGCTACAGAAGGGGGGCCGGTTGCGCGTGCTGCAGCCGAGAAAGCGGCCAGCGAGATTTCCGAACTATTCACGAGCGTCTATGGCAAGCCAGAGGAAGCTAAGGAAATTGCTCTTGAGAGTAGTGTCGCCGTCGCGGATACACATCTCTCGCTGGCAGATCTTCGACGGGTTGATCAGTGGCGCCTCGAATACATCAGTCTTCGAGCGGATCCGCCTGAAGATTTTCTGGCTGTCGGCGAGACACCTACATAGGGTACGCGACGTGGACCAACATCGTCCGATGACCATGTACGGATATCGTATGGAAGACCCACGCATCGGGAAGCGACGGGCAAACTGAAACAGATCGTTTTTTCATTAGTATGCGAGGGGCGGTCCCTCCGCCCCTCTCGATGCCGCAGTCTACGAAACCTTTGAAAGTCCGTCGTAGTTCATCAACTTCCTGAACGGAATGCGGCCTAACGAGGAGTTGAAACGATACCCTTCCAACATCCCGCAATCCTCGGCGGTCTTGAAAAGCACCAGCAGTTCCTCGATCGAGGAAACGCCCAAGAGAATACAAAGAGCCGGCTGATACTTTTTCGACTCTGCCTTCGCAAAACGGTTGTGGTGCAAATAGCGCTCAAGGATCGACCAGACGAACGTCAGCTACCAGCAAACATCCGCAAAATTCCAGATTTACTTCCCTTCGTCAACAAGGTCCACGTTTAGAGCCGCTAACACAACCTGGACATCCGGTCATGAAAGCCATATCCTGGCGGCATGGCCAGACGAAAAATAAGTAACGAGTTATGGGCGGCACTGGAGCCGCTGATTCCGGTGTTCACGCCTTCACCGAACGGCGGCCGACGTCGAACGGTGGATGACCGCGCAGCCTTGGACGGCATCCTGTATGTGCTGCAAACGGGCATTCCATGGGAAGAGCTGCCGCAAGAGCTTGGCTTCGGCAGTGGCATGACGTGCTGGCGACGGCTACGGGACTTGCAGGCCGCAGGCGTGTGGGAGCAACTGCATCTCGCGCTGCTTCGCCGCTTGCGTGAACATGACCAGATTGATTGGGAGCGGGCCAGTATTGACGGCGCCAGCGTATCCAGCCCCCGGGGGGCCAGGAAACCGGCCGCAACCCGACAGACAGGGGGAAGCTCGGGTCGAAACGGCACATCGTCGTAGACGCACGAGGTATTCCCTTGGCCATCACGGTCACCGGCGCCAACCGGCACGACTCGATGGCATTCGAGTCCACGCTCGATGCAATTCCGGCGGTGGCGGGCCTGAACGGCCGGCCCCGCAAACGTCCAGGCAAGTTGCATGCGGACAAGGGCTACGACTTTGCCCGCTGTCGGCATTACTTGGGCAAGCGTGGCATCAAGGCCCGTATCGCGCGGCGCGGCGTAGAAAGTAAAGAGAAGCTCGGACGGCATCGCTGGGTGGTCGAGCGCACGCATGCCTGGTTTGCCGGTTTCGGCAAACTGCGCATTCGTTTCGAGCGTCGTCTCGACATTCATGTTGCGTTACTTTCCCTGGCTGCTGCTGTTATCTGTTCGCGCTTCGTGGATGACTTGTGTTAGCGACTCTTATTGAGATTTACTAAATTCACGACAACCGATTCTCTGCTGGTGCGTTATACGGTCATCACGTTGAAGGGAGACGGGGTTGATGGCCAAAATGGACGACGCTACGCGCAAGCGGGTGCGTGCCGGTCGCTTGATGTTGGCGGGCAAGACGCCCGCCGAAGCGGCAAAGATGGTCGGAGTGGCGCGGCAGACTGCATACACATGGAAGGCCCGACTCGACGAAGGTGGCATCGATGCGCTCCGCGTGATGGCCACGGGGCGGCCGGCGCAACTGGATGCGGCCCAACTCGAAGGTCTGCGCGCAGCGCTGCTGCAGAGCCCGTTGACACACGGATTCGGTACCGAACTGTGGACGCTCAAGCGCGTACGGGTGCTCATCGAGCGACTGTACGGCGTTACCTTCAGCGAGGTACATGTGTGGCGGTTGCTGGGCGCCTTGGGGTTCAGCTCGCAAAAGCCGGAGCGCCGGGCGATCGAGCGCAACGAGGACGCGGTACTGACCTGGAAGCGCAAGACCTGGCCCGCGCTCAAAAAAAGAGTACCGCCGAAGGAAGACTGATCGTCTTCATTGACGAATCCGGCCTCTCGGAGCGCCCCACACGAGTGCGCACCTGGGCGCCCAAGGGCTGCACGCCGATCATTCAGTACCACTTCAACTGGAAGCACGTTTCGGCCATCGCCGGTCTTACCCGTACCAACTTCGTGTTCCGACTGCACGACGGCGCGATCAGAAGCGCGCAAATCATCGAATTCCTCAAAGCGCTGCGCGCGCAACTCAGGCGCAAGCTGATGATCGTGTGGGACGGCGCAGCGCAGCACAAGAGCCGCGTCGTGCGCGAGTACCTTGACAGCACGGATGGCGCAATCCAGATGGCGCTGCTGCCCGGCTACGCCCCGGACCTGAATCCAGTCGAATACCTTTGGGCCTGGCTCAAGCGGCACGCATTGGCGAACTTCTGCCCTGATAACCTGGCCGAACTGAAGCACACCGCTCGAAACAAGCTCAAGAGCGGCCAGAAGCGCAAATCGATCATCGTTGCCTGCTGGAAGCAAGCCGAGCTTTGGTGATGTCATGAATTACGTAACTCTCAATAGTTTGCTTTTCCGGAAAGTAAAGTTGAACTCACGGCACGTTGGGTTACCGCACCACGGGACTTTCTTTGGGGGATGAAACAACATCACTTCGCGGGACGGCCCGCCAGGCGAACTCGTGCGGATCACCGCCGATGTCGCCTTCCATCGCGATGTCCTGCGCGTCGCCGTGCCCGGTCCGGTCCGGTCCGGTCCGGCGACGGCTTGTGCAGTCCGGGGCAGGCCGCGGCAACGCTGCGCGACGCCCAGCTTGCGCTCGATTTCCTGGGCGGCATGGACGAAGCTGCATGCTAGAGTGGGGGCGTGTCCGCTACCGGGGAGCGTAATTTGGTTCAGTCCGTTCAGCAGCGGATGCCCGCTGCCACCGATATTTGCCGCCTGCTTGATTGCCTTGCGGCGACGCTCGCGCAACCGGCGCCTGTTGCAGGCTCCGGCGACTGGCCGGAGCTGGGTCGGCAACTCGCCCGGGTGCGTGCGGTACTGGCCGGGGAAACCCGCGTGCGATGTTTCCGGACCCGAGGCCGCACCACCATCGTGTCCGGTTCTTGTGAAGACGCCGAGCGCGGCGGCCTGTTCTGAGCTGGGTGCGTCGATCCCGGGCGAACGCTGGGAACTCCGCGGTCCAGGCAAGTGGACTGGGCTTCGCTGCGGAAACCGGTTACATCGGCGCAGCGCGGCATGCCGCGCGGGATCGCCGGTTACCAGTCGATGCGGTGCTTCTCTTCTGTTTCGCGATGCCGCTGGTCATCGTCGGCGTGCAGATACAGGCTCGTGGTGGTCAGCGACGCATGGCCAAGGTTGTCGCGGATGAGCCGCAGATCGACGTCGCCGTCGGCCATGTGGGAACCCGCGCTGTGACGCATCCAGTGCGCCGAGGCGCGCTCGAGCTGCGCGGCGCGCGCAGCGTACTCGTCGCCGCGCAGGCGCAGCTTTTTCGCGGCGCCGGCAAAGATGGCCTTGACGATGGTGTGCAGCGCCGCGCGCGTGAGCGGTTTCATGGATTTTCCGAGTGGCAGCACGAGCGGCGTGTCCTCGTGCTGAGCGGGCATCAGCGGCAGCCCACGCTCGCGGCGGTAGCGGCCAAGCTCGACCATCATCTCGGCGGAGGCGGGCACGAGCCGGTCCTTGTCCCCCTTGCCCGTGACCTCGAGCCACCAGCGCTCGTGCGCGTCGGTGTCGCGCCGGCAGAAGAAGCAGCCCATCGTGTTGCCACTGACTTCCGAGATGCGCAGGCCGGCCAGATAGAGCAGGGTGAACAGCCAGCGCGCGCGCCAGTAGCGTTCGCGTTCGCGGGCCGTCTCGCGAGGCAGCGAATCGATGTAGACCTTGACCTCCTGCCACAGGTCGCGCTCCAGAAAGCGCGTGACGCGCGGCGCTGAGCGTCGCGCGCGCTGGCGTGAGAGCGACAGCGGGTTGCCGCCCAGATAGCCCGCACCGACGAGCCAGGAGAAAAGGGCGTTGAGGATGACCATCGCCTGGCGCTGGCTGCTTGGGGCGAGCGGCCCGTGAAACGGGCGCCAGCGCGGATCCTCGCGCGAAAACTTCCGGCCGCTGCCGTTTTCCCCACCGCTGACCCACCGCGCGCGCGGCTGCGGGTCCGCGAGGAAGCGCTGGTACACGAGCAGATCCTCGTGCGTGAGCGAGGACAGCGGCTTGCCGAGCTGGACGATGGACCACAGCAGCAGCCGTTCGGCTTCCTTGCGGTAGTTCTCGAAGGTGGTTTTCGTGTCGGCGACGCGCGCGAGCCATGCGCGCACGGCCGCGAGGTCGTCATCGGCGGCGATCTGGCGGCGGCTGGTGGCGCGATTGACACCGGTGCGGCCGTCGAGATCATCGGGCAGTTCGAGGACGTCGAGCGGGCGCGGCGCGACGAGGGCGGTTTTCATGGGATCCGGTGGTCTTGGGGTGTCACGCGTTCAGTGTCGCACCTCTCGCAGTCGATTTCAACATTATACGGTTAATGTTGAAATTTAATGTAGAAATAGTAGAGAAAAGTCAAATTACGCAGTAATATTACTTCTCAAAAATCCCGCGGAATGCTCATGTCTGACACCGTTCCTGATGAAAGCCGCCTCCAGGCCGAGATCGAGCGCCTGAAAGCCGAATTTCCGCATACGCGCGATCTCTATCGGGAGGCCTGCGCGCTGCTGTTTTTCCGCTTCGGCGTCACGCCGACGGCGAACCGTCTCTATCAGCTCGTGCGCCGCGGCAGCATGAGTACGCCCGTCGCGGTGCTCAACGCGTTCTGGGCCGACCTTCGGGAGAAAAGCCGCGTGCGCATCGAACACGCCGACCTGCCCGCAGAACTGCGTGACGCGGCGGGCGACCTGGTGGCCACACTCTGGAAACGTGCTGCCGGCGCGGCCGATGACGCCCTCCGGGCGCTGCGGACCGAAGTCGAAGCCGCGCGGCTCGCCGCCGAGGCGTCTGTCACGGCCGTGCAGGCGGATCTGGCGCGCACCGAAACGGCACTGGAGCAGCGGACAACCACGCTGCTTGCCGCCCAAGTACGCATCCAGGAACTCGAGCAGGCGCAGGCGGCGGCCGCGGCGACCCGTCACGCGCTTGAAGGCGAGCTGGAGCGCGCGCAGCAGGCGCTACGCGAGCGGGACGCCGCTCTGGCGCAGGCCCGCACCGACTTCGCCGCTGAACTCGACAAACAGCGGACCAGCACCGAACTGGCCGAGACCCGTTTGCAGGCCGCGGAGAAGCGCGCGCTGCTCGAGATCGAGCGCGAACGGGCCGCGGCTACGCGTCTGCAGCGCGAACTTGAAGGTGTACAGCAACGCGCGTCTCGCGACGGCGAGCGCGCGCAGGCCGAGATCCATTCATTGCAGGCGCAACTGGGAGATTTGCGCCATTCGACGGGTATGCTGGAGGGGCGATTTGAAGCGATGCGGGCGAGCCACGAGGCCCAGGCGCAGGAGCTGGAATTCCTGCGGCAGAAAGCGTCCGGTCCGGGCAGTGCCGCACGCCGCGCTCCGCGCCGCGCGGGCCGGCAGTCTGCCGGGCCTGTGAAAGCTGTACGCAAGTCCGGCGCGAAGACATGAGTCGCACAGGACGCGGTCGACGGAAGGATGTCTGCCCGGACATCGGCGTGCTGATGCGCTATGGGGAGCGAGTGGTGCGGGTGGTGGCCGAAGCGCGCGGTCAGCGCGTGATCATCGAATCACTTGACGAAGATGGCCTTGCCTTCCGGAGCACGGTGAAGTGGAAGAATCTGGCGCCGCTTCTAGCGCAGCTGTTCTGAGAATGTGGTTGCCGCGCTGACGACTGAGAATGTGGTTGGGCTCAGAGCCCTTTCGCGGACCGGTACAAGTCTTACTTCTGGAATGGATCAACTTTCACTTCGTCGGACGCAGGCGCTTTCCCAGCGGTCAACAAACTGACGATCGACGCCTTGATAGAGCCAGCACCACGGCCACCCACGGTTCAGTCCCAACAGGCGCCGGTGGCACACATCCCGATTCGCAGATGCGAGCGCGCGACGCAATGCGAAACATCGAGCCGTGATCGGAAACTACCTGCGCCGCAGGGACGGGTGGAGTTGTTCCCCCCGCACGAATTGTCAGTTCGATGCCCATCGGGCATGATGCCGCGGCGCGCGTCATTGTGCTGCGTGACCAACCCTCGGATCCACTGACCCCTGTAGACTATGGATATGGCAAACCACGAGCGCTTCCACGTCGTGTACGGTTCTGTTGCAGTAAGGGTGTCGGGACGAGAAATGACGATATGATAAGTATTGCTTATGACACAAGGGAGTAAAACTGCTGGGAAGCAGGCGACGGGTCTTTGCCCGCAGATTTCATCTGTCCTTTCCTGATCATGTGCATTACCTCGATGCCGCCGAGAATGACCCTCGCACGGTGGAAGTTCTTGACTCCCAGCATCGGCCGGGTCCGGCGTTTGATAGCCCGATGGTCCTGTTCGACAATGTTGTTCAGATACTTGATCTGACGGACCTTGATCGGCGTCTCGCGATCGGCATTCACCGCATCCAGTGCGGCCAGATTGGAGCCGCTTTTGTCGATGGTCACGGTCTCTGGCGTACCATTATGGGTGATCGCCTTTTCAAAGAACCGCCGGGCAGCGACCTTGTCCCGCCTGGCCCTGAGCAGGAAGTCGACCGTGTCGCCCGCCTTGTCCACTGCCCGGTAAAGATATTTCCACTCACCTTTGATCTTGATATAGCTCTCGTCCATTCGCCAGCTTTTCCCAACCGGACGCTTGTGCTTGCGGAAGCTCCTTTCGAAGAGCGGCAGCAGTTTGATGACCCAGCGGTACACCGTCGAATGATCCACCGCGACACCACGCTCGCCCATCATTTCCGCAAGATTGCGCAAACTCAGCGAATAGGCCACGTACCATCGCACGCACAGCAAAATCACTTCAAGCGGGTAGTGACGGCGCTTCAGGACCTTGGCCAAGCCCGGCGCGAGTGTGGTTCGCGGTGTCTTCGTCTTCTTCATCGCACAGCTCAAAAATTCGCTACCCAATTTTAACGTGGGCCTTACTGCAACAGAACCCAAGGGCAGACGGGAATTCGTGAAAAATTCTGTGCTGACAGCGAGTTATCTCACTTTTGGCTGTTTTTTTACACGAATCCCCGCCGTCCCTCTCACTCGCCTGCTCGGTCATCTGTCTCCGCCATCTGCCCGAGTTTTGTTAGCCGCTCTAAGTGCTTCTCCGCCATAAAACTCCAATGCGGCATCCTTGCATACATTTTTGTAAAAAGCTTCAGCGTCCTCCACTGTGTAGCCAGCTCCGACGAAACACCCGTGCGCAGTTTCTCTAAGTGTGTGACGCTCGCTACTGGCGTTGTCGTAAACAGCGTTCAGGCATCCGACTATGGCGACAACGTCCTGCTTAGAAAGCCTATCCTCGCCACTTAGTAAACGCGCATGATTGATGTATGCCGAAACATTATATCCAGTAAACGAATCAGCCAAGCCGGAAGAATCCTCGAAACCGGAGCAGTCATCATTCATTTTGAAATGACTAACTGGAATATACTTCATCTCTCGCATTTTTTTTGACCTAAGATCTCTCATCGACTCTTCATCTTTTTTACAAATTGACTCCTGTATCACCATATTGAGCTCATGGAGAAGTGGCCCAGCGACGCTCGTATTACGCCGGGCAATTCCTTTATCCATGTCACTTTGGTTAAACGGCCTAGTTTCACCAAGACGCTGATTTTCACGTGAAGATGCCAAGCCTTTTCCCTCGAGAAATGGCATTAGCACCTTGTGAGCATCCCCCCAGGTTTTCGGGCTGCAGTATAATGGCCTAAGAATCAGCAGTGCCTGCCCGGCCCGGAACTGGGCTGCCGGGCTAAGTGATTCGCCATTCTCCAGAAGCGGTTGCAATGCAACCATACAGGCTTCTGGCGTCAACGCTCGGTCACTGACGATTGCTTGGGCGTGATGCTTTTCGCCCTTCTCAATAAAAGGGTTAGAAATTGATCGTGATGCATAACCGTAGGAGCCGGTTTCTTGGTTTGGAACACCCGAAAGCGAATATTTGTTTTTAGCGTAAAAATCATCCTCCATGGTCATATCGAAATTAACTGGAGCCTGAACAACTCCATGCTTGGCGAGCAGCTCAGGCTTTATGCGATCACCAAGAATGCATGATATATTTAGCGAAATGGAATCGCGTGCCTCTTTTGTATTGATTAATTGTTTCATGTGAACTTTGGTAGCAGCGCGGAAATCTACCATCGTGACGAAAAGATTTTCTCCAACAAGCTTTGGCCATGATAAAGCGCGCGCCACCACAACGTTTTCAGGGCAGCCATGAGCATGGTATTCGTTATAATTAGCCTCAGCTTTTTCCTCAGCCTCCTGCAGGCGAGCGTCACTGGTGAAGCCTTGCTTACCATCATGTAGTGATGTTGTTGAAAGAAAGAATCTGTTGGCGATGTTGTCGTAGGCATAAGCAGCACCGGCAGCCCCTGCAAGATATTTGGCGGTCTTCGCAAGAAGTGCCATTCCTCTCGGGTTGTTACTGTTAGAAGATTTGCGATTTGCATTCCTTGAAAAGGGTGTGAGTGCTGAGAGAATTCCATTCGAACTATTCGCTTCACCTGTCATTTGAGACGAAGTGTGCGTGCTCTTATTAGATTCATTTGCTAGGGCTGATGCAATCGATCTCACATTACTCCCAACTATACGCATTTCCGGCACCTCAATATTCAAGTTAATTAAGGAAGCCACATGAAAATTAATTTGATACAATTTGCAATTGTAAAAAGATGATGCTTGTCTAGAAGGCAAGCAAGTTATTAACTAACACACGACATTTACCATATTTCAAGAATCTGCGAATTCATTGACGGCAATCCGAAGTAAGACTGATACGCCCAGGGTTTTGTAGACACCCAGGACCCTCGTTGCGCGTAGCGCCGCTCGAACTCTACCGGTGACAGATTGCTATTGGAACCGTAGCGGCGTTTTGGGTTGTAGAACATCTCGATGTAGTTGAACACCTCCGCGCGTGCGGCGTCTTTGGTGGGATAGATCCACCGGCCACGAGCACATCAACAGGTTCTGTTGCAGTAAGGCCCACGTTAAAATTGGGTAGCGAATTTTTGAGCTGTGCGATGAAGAAGACGAAGACACCGCGAACCACACTCGCGCCGGGCTTGGCCAAGGTCCTGAAGCGCCGTCACTACCCGCTTGAAGTGATTTTGCTGTGCGTGCGATGGTACGTGGCCTATTCGCTGAGTTTGCGCAATCTTGCGGAAATGATGGACGAGCGTGGTGTCGCGGTGGATCATTCGACGGTGTACCGCTGGGTCATCAAACTGCTGCCGCTCTTCGAAAGGAGCTTCCGCAAGCACAAGCGTCCGGTTGGGAAAAGCTGGCGAATGGACGAGAGCTATATCAAGATCAAAGGTGAGTGGAAATATCTTTGCCGGGCAGTGGACAAGGCGGGCGACACGGTCGACTTCCTGCTCAGGGCCAGGCGGGACAAGGTCGCTGCCCGGCGGTTCTTTGAAAAGGCGATCACCCATAATGGTACGCCAGAGACCGTGACCATCGACAAAAGCGGCTCCAATCTGGCCGCACTGGATGCGGTGAATGCCGATCGCGAGACGCCGATCAAGGTCCGTCAGATCAAGTATCTGAACAACATTGTCGAACAGGACCATCGGGCTATCAAACGCCAGACCCGGCCGATGCTGGGATTCAAGAACTTCCACCGTGCGAGGGTCATTCTCGGCGGCATCGAGGTAATGCACATGATCAGGAAAGGACAGATGAAATCTGCGGGCAAAGACCCGTCGCCTGCTTCCCAGCAGTTTTACTCCCTTGTGTCATAAGCAATACTTACCATATCGACATTTCTCGTCCCGACACCCTTACTGCAACAGAACCGAAACGAATCCGATACGCCTGACTTTACCGCGGCGATGAAGTGATCTTGGTGAGTAAATTGTCGCAACTGCAGTCCGTGGTTGCGTTGGTTCTCGACATCTGCCAACACCTTCAGGTTTCCGATGTCAAGATGCGTTATTGAAGACTCCTGCGTGGCACGATGCCGTACGCGGCTAATCGCCGCTTGCGCGTACTTCCTGAGCGGCGCTTTCGCTTCGTGCATCGCGCCTTCGACAGCCGCAATCTTGTCTCGCAAACGCGGGGGTAGTGGAACGGGGGGCACAAGGAAGTTTCAACAATCGATGACATTTCCAGTCCCCGGTGCGCAAAGCACTGGACCGCGCGTCGCCAGCGCTTTTCTGTGACTCATGCCGAATTGGCGCGTCAATGCCGGCACCGCAGATCGCGCCTCGGCTGCTTCCAATGACGCTGCAACCGAGTTGCCTTCCTGTAACGCAGCGCCTGTCGTGCGCCAGCTCGGTCGGCCACACACCAACCGCGTTAGTGGGAGAAGTATGGTGCTGCACGATGGTTGCGGGGGAGCGGAGTCAACGGGAGCGCTAAGGGCATCGCCAGCGGCCGTAGGAACTAATGCGACATCTAGTGCCGCCGGACGGGATCCTGCATCGATTTTCGGCATGGCTACCTATTCCTCACGGAATGTCCTATTGCTGCACGATACAGGGTGCGTGTGACAAGAAGGACGTAATGAAGGTACTCCTTGCGGCAGATCAAGGGCTGCGGTGTCAATAGCGCGTGTCAAATCGGTTAAGGTGTGCGATTAGAATGATTGGACGTGTAAGGAGCAACTGATGACATTGCTGAAAGACCGTCTAGCGGCGACGAAGCAAAAGCTGAACGCCCTGAAAGAGGCACGAAAAGCTTCCGACAAGGCGCGCCGCAAGGCATACAAGGAGAGCAAAGCCGACCAGGCACGAACGCTCGCGCTCGTGGGTGAGGCCGTCTTGCGGCGAGTTGAGCGCGGAGAAATGGACGAAGCCGACTTTCGGCAAATGATGTTCGGACGGTGAGCTTTTGCAGGTATCGCCGGTGAGTCTTTTCAGGAGCCTGGTCCGATGACCCCCCCCACAATGGCGCGCACGGCGCCGTCCATCTGCTGACTGACAGCGACGCGCTGACCGCGAGCGTGCGGCGCACGGTGCGACTCGAAGCTGCGCCTGACGGCAAAAGCCTGGTCCTGATCGACGTCGACCAGCGCAAACCCGGGACTCAGCGCGAGGTGCGCTATGAGATCACGCCGGCCGAGCTGATTGCCGCGATCCGTGCGCACGGCGCCGAGCTGCCCGGCGAGAGTCATGGCGAAACTGGCAAGTGAAAGCGATCAAATGGGCGTTGGTGCATAGATAGGTCGATGAAAGATCGGGGTAATAAGATGGGTTGTGTCGCGTTAAGGACGATGCGAAGATCAGGCGCCTAAGGTGAAGAGGATTGCTTACATGACGAGAGAATAGAATTGTTCGGCTGCAGTCGAGGCGACGCCATCGTCATACATCGTCCTTAACGCGACACAACCGTTTTCGAGGCTTCGGTGTTCAGGCTGCATGGCGACGACCGTCTGGACACGCGCATCATCCACGGCGATGGCACCACAACCGCGGCAAAGAAAGGCGGCGACAAGCTCGGCTTCAGCGGCAGTATCCAACGTTACGTCGATCAGTACAACCCGATAAACGCCCGTTCATGTGGACGGCGACCGCCGCTTCCATCCTCGGAAGGATCAGACGCTTATGCAAAACGGTTTCTGGGACACTGGAGGGGCGGGATCAATTGTCTGGATGGTCGTCCTGTTTGTCCAACTCCCGACGACATATGTGGACATTGTCGCGTTAAAGCGTTCTCTGCAAGTTGCAGTTGGCCTGTTGCAGAAAACGGCAGAACACAACTCCGACGAGCATTCCTGTCGGATCACCATCACGTCGCTTCTTAGCCTCGCCCGGAGTTTGCGTGTCCTGGCCCGCAGGCGTCGGCCGAGGGTTCTGTTGCAGTAAGAAACCTTAACAAAATGAACAAAGGGGCTGTTTACTCTCGATGAATCCTGTTAACCTTTTCATTGTTTCGACGACGAAAAGGACATGGCTAAACCCATACTCGACGACGAACTTTGGGCACTCATCGAACCGTTACTGCCCCCTCCCAAACCAAGGCGAAACCGTTATCCTGGGCGCAAGCCGCTCGATGATCGTGCGCTGCTCACTGGCATCCTGTTCATCCTGCAGACAGGCCTGCGCTGGGACCTGCTGCCACGCGAGATGGGCTGCGGCAGCGGCATGAGTTGCTGGCGCCGTCTGCGGGACTGGCAGGCTGCTGGCGTCTGGGACCGACTGCATGAAGTCCTGCTCGCCAGGCTGCGCGCGGCTGACCAGATTGACTGGTCCCGTGTCGTCGTCGATTCCTCCTCGATCCGCGCCGCGGGCGCAGGTCAAAAACGGGACCGAATCCCACGGACCGCGCGCGACCCGGTTCAAAGCACCACCTCATCACCGAAGCGCAGGGCATCCCGCTCGCGGTAATTCTCACGGGCGCCAACCGTAACGATGTTACCCAGCTTCACCCACTGGTTGACGCCATCCCGCCCATTGCTGGCAAGCGTGGCCGGCCGCTTTCGAAGCCCCGCATTGTTCAAGGCGACCGGGGCTACGATCACGACAAATACCGCCGTCCGCTACACGCAGCCGGCATCGCGACTGAAATCGCCCGACGCGGCGAGCCCCACGGCAGCGGACTGGGCAAAACACGCTGGGTGGTCGAGCGCACCATTTCGTGGCTTCATAACTTTCGACGACTGCGCATCCGCTTCGAACGTCTTGCATTCATCCATGAAGCCTTCATGAAAATCGCCTGCTGCATCATCTGCTGGCGAAAGCTGAAGAACTCATTTTGTTAACGCTTCTAAGGCCCACGTTAAAATTGGGTAGCGAATTTTTGAGCTGTGCGATGAAGAAGACGAAGACACCGCGAACCACACTCGCGCCGGGCTTGGCCAAGGTCCTGAGGCGCCGTCACTACCCGCTTGAAGTGATTTTGCTGTGCGTGCGATGGTACGTGGCCTATTCGCTGAGTTTGCGCAATCTTGCGGAAATGATGGACGAGCGTGGTGTCGCGGTGGATCATTCGACGGTGTACCGCTGGGTCATCAAACTGCTGCCGCTCTTCGAAAGGAGCTTCCGCAAGCACAAGCGTCCGGTTGGGAAAAGCTGGCGAATGGACGAGAGCTATATCAAGATCAAAGGTGAGTGGAAATATCTTTACCGGGCAGTGGACAAGGCGGGCGACACGGTCGACTTCCTGCTCAGGGCCAGGCGGGACAAGGTCGCTGCCCGGCGGTTCTTTGAAAAGGCGATCACCCATAATGGTACGCCAGAGACCGTGACCATCGACAAAAGCGGCTCCAATCTGGCCGCACTGGATGCGGTGAATGCCGATCGCGAGACGCCGATCAAGGTCCGTCAGATCAAGTATCTGAACAACATTGTCGAACAGGACCATCGGGCTATCAAACGCCGGACCCGGCCGATGCTGGGAGTCAAGAACTTCCACCGTGCGAGGGTCATTCTCGGCGGCATCGAGGTAATGCACATGATCAGGAAAGGACAGATGAAATCTGCGGGCAAAGACCCGTCGCCTGCTTCCCAGCAGTTTTACTCCCTTGTGTCATAAGCAATACTTATCATATCGACATTTCTCGTCCCGACACCCTTACTGCAACAGAACCCGCGGCCGACGTATTTGGATCGGCTGGTGCCGCATCGAATGAACCGCCGGTAGACGTGACGACGCTGCACGCCAAGATCGGACAGCTCACCCTGGAGAATGATTTTTTAAGCGGCGCGCTCACCAAGGCGGGATTGCTGAGCGCAAAGCGATGATTGACCGTAGCGACGCATCGATATGGAAGGCGGCGAAACCGACAATCGCTTCTGTCGACGACGCCAGGGTTTGCACAACCGGTAGCAGCACATCGACGTTGACAGGAACCGAGCTGTAGAGCGTCGTCTTGGAGCCGGGTACAAGCCAGACGGAATCGCCGATGTTCAATCCAGTCGGGTTTCCGCTGCTCATGAGTCGGGTCTGAATAATTCGTTTGGTCGGCGCTTGCCCTCAAGCCTGGAAGTCGACGGTGATTGATCGGCTAAGCCAGGCGATCAGAACAAGGGCGTAAAAAAGCCTCAGCTTTCTGAGGATCATCCCCAGGTTGTGGCCAGCGCCGCACAGCACTGCGTGTATTGCATCGCCGAGTGCGCCTTTGAGCCAGTTCCGGTCGAGTTTGCCGTCGGCCTTCATGTGACCAATGGCAGGCTCGATCGCGCTTCGCCTTTGGATCATCGCGCGCAGGCCCCTCGTGATTCCGCGTCGCAATCCCGGGTGGTAGATCTTCACTCCCTCGACAGCGACACCCTTGTAACCGCGATCTACAATGGCGACGTCGGGCTTCACATCGCTCAAGATCGCCGCTTGCTCCAACGCTTCAGCCAGCGTGTGACCGTCGTATGGGTTACCGGGCATCGAGCGGGCGCCAACCACAAACCCTTCCTTGTGTGTCGTCGTGATCGACACTTTCACACCGAATTCGTAGGGCGTGCGGGCTTTGCCTTTCGCCAAACATTCAACTTCTGGCGCATGCAGTGCGTACCGCTTGTTTTTGTCCTTCTGCTTCTGAGACAGGATCCGCCTCGTGCGGCTGATCAATTCCTGCAGCGCGATGCGCCCAGTATCGGCGACTGAATCGAACTGACGCTCGACATCACGCATCACCCGCCCAACGCGCGAGCGCAACGTGCGCAGCGCCTTCTTCATGCGCTTGAACTGCTTCGCATGGGCGTAGCGGCCAATCTGAAGTGCCACGTGCGGCGCCTCGCGGTTGTAGTTCTGCCGCAGCTTCAACCCGTGCCGTGCCGCAGCCTTCACCAGATGTTCGCGACACCGTTCGAGCAGACGCGAATCGGTTGGATGGGCGACCGCCTTTTGCATGACCGTCGTGTCAACGATTATGCGCTTCGCGCTTGCGGCCTTGATCACGCCCGCACGCTTCGCCGCTTCGATCGTCTCGGCCAGCAGTTCGGCACTGTCACGTTGGCGAGGTAGTCACGTAAGATGTCACGATGAAGAAAAGAAAATCGCTTTATTATGGCCACCGGTTCCCGGCGGCAATCATTGATCTCGCGGTTCGGTGGTAGTTGCGGTTCCAACTTGGCCTGCGTGATATTGAAGAACTGCTGTTCGAGCGCGGTGTCGTTGTCAGTTACGAGACGATCCGCCGCTGGTGCGACAAATTCGGCGCGGGCTTCGCACATCGCGTCAAAGCTGCTCGCCGCAAACCTGGCCGCACATGGCATCTTGACGAAGTCTTCGTTACGTTGCGCGGTGAGCCTTATCTGCTGTGGCGGGCAGTCGACCAGCACGGCGCCGAACTCGACATCCTGCTGCAGAAACGTCGCGATAAGGCCGCAGCAAAGCGCTTCTTCAACCGCGTGCTGGCCGCCTGTCCCGACGCGCCACGAAGGATTGTCACCGATCAAGCTTCGCAGCTACCCGGCAGCCAAGGCCGACATCCCCGAACTGGCGAACGTCAAGCATGTGTTCGTCAAGGCTGCGGCCCGGGTGAACAACCGGGCAGAGAATAGTCATCAGCCTACGCGTGAACGTGAGCGGCGCATGCGCGGATTTCGCGACCCGAAGCGCACGCAGGCTTTTCTCTCCAGCTTCGGCCTGATCCGGCAGCACTTCGCGCTCAAGCGACACCTGCTACGTGCTTCGCTCTATCGCAAACAACTCGCATCCCGATTCGCTGCGTGGCGTGAATTCACCGGCATCGCTCAAAATCCGTCGACTGTCTCCTGAGCGATTGGCTCTTCGCCGTAGTCCGAGCCACTGCCGACAAGTTGACAATGCCATTCAACCGACCACTTCCCGGCAGGCGGCCTCGCTTGCCAGGTCGCAGCGCCCGCAGGCCGCCGTCGAGCGCCAGCTTCATCCATTTGCTTACTGCTCGCAGGCTCACCCCGTAGGTTTTCGCCGCCGCAGTCTGCGTCATGCCGTCACGCACGGCCTGCACCACCATTTTTCTCAGGTACGCCTGCGTGGGCCCCGTCCAATTTGCGGGGGCATCAGTTTTCGTCTTCATGCCCATATAACGCATAACGCACTATTTGGTGCACTCGTGAGTAACTGACCACGACGCCGCGCTCGAATAGCGACTCTTCGATGTCGTGCAGGCTCAACTGCAACCGGAAGTACCAGCGAACCGCACAGCAAATGACAGCTGCTGGAAACCGATGGTCATGATTAAAGCGATTTGTTCTTGGTCATATGGCCATCTTACTCGACCGCCGTTGACAACGTGACAACGCCCGTGACAACGCCAACCGCCCCATTGACGAGCTGATGAATGCGCCGGCATGGGCACGTGAGCGTAGTCTGATTAGTTAGGAAAGCCAATGAATCACCCGGAACCACGCGCGCACCGCAGGACTCGGACTTACCTGAAAATCGACTTCGACAAGAAAGACCTTGCGAAGTGCCACGGCGCGAGATGGGACGCCGAGCGCAAGTGCTGGTATGTGCTGGGGCCGGTTCCCGTCGCGCTGATGAACTACATCAACCTGACTGTGAACGCGATGGCCGCCGCGAGTGAAAACTGCGCGGTGGCCACACCAGCGACAGCAAGCTCGATGCGGCCGCCGCCGAGTGGCGACGAGCAGCTCGATTTCTTCGTCCCGTCGCTCTACGACGTAGCGGCCAAGGACGACCGCAGCATCATGGACGTGGCCGTGTTCCGACTGTCCAAGCGCGAGAAGCGCGCCGGCGAGGTGATCCGCTACGAGCTGCCAGATGGCTATGTCGAGGTGAAGGCCGGGCCGCACGGCATGGCGTCGGTATGGGACTACGACATTGTGCTGATGATCGTGTCGCACTTGACGGAGGCGACGAATCGCTATCAGGCGAGGCTGGGGCCAAAGCCGGGCCGCGTATTCCGGCCGCATATCTCCGAGATTTTGAAGTTCTGCCGGAAGGGCGACGGCGGCCGGCAGGCGATCGAGGTCGAGGCGTCGCTAGCCCGCCTCAAAGGCACGACCATCAAGAACGTCCGCATCAGAGCCAACCAAGCCGGCCGGCCGGTTCGGGAGGTCAACGCGGAGGGATTGATTGGCGACTACTCGGTTGTGTCCTACCAAGACAACGGCCGCGTTGCATCGGTCGAGATCCAGATCCCCGGATGGCTCTATCGTGAGGTGACGGAAGGCAAGAAGCCCGACGTTCTGACAGTGCATCCCGACTATTTCCTGATCGAGCCGGGGATCGGTCGATTCCTGTATCGCTTGGCGCGGCGAGCTGCTGGCCGCAATGAGGCGAAATGGGCGTTCCAGACGCTCTATGAACGTAGTGGCAGCGCCGGCACGTTCAAGGAGTTTTGCCGCATGTTGCGCAAGATCATCTTGGCCAACGATTTACCCGAGTATGACTTAGGAGAGGAAGCGGGGCAGGGCGGCCCGCTGATCGTTATGAGATACCGCGACGCGCCGGCTTTGGCGATGAGCGGTGTGTAATAGACGGAGCCGGGGCTAGGCCTTTAGGCCCTACCGGCCGGAGGCCCTTCCAGCTTGTGGATAGACCGTCTTTTACCCACCCGAACCCGTCTATTACACACCGGATTCCGTCTATTACACACCGGATTCCGTCTATTACACACCGGCCGATTCCGCAATGCCTTGATCCATAAGAAAAAAACGGCATTTTTAGCGGCTAAAACATCTTTAAAACTTATTTAAAACTCTAAAACGCATTGGCTTGTGGATAAAACGTCATGGCGTAAAGCCCCAAAGCGGCTTGCGGCCGGGACACCCCTGCGGGGTTCCCCCACCGCTTCGCGGCAGCCCCCTTCCCCCTTAGCTTGAGCTGGCCTGCGGCCAGAAGGAAACCCCCAACGAGCGCGGTCAAGCCGCGCACCGCGGCGGCTAGGTCATCGACCTAGCAACCGCCCGCGGCTGCTGTGAGGCCGCCAAAGGCGATTTGGCAGGGAAAGCAGCAAGCCGGTCACCTTGGCCAGCTCCAAGACCATCGACCCGCCACGGCTGAAAAAGACGATGGACACCAAGAAGGGCGCAGCCGGCCCGCGAATCCAGTACTCGAGAACGCGCCTATGGCCCGCCTGGCCGGTTTTTGGCGATAGGGTAGGGGTATGTAGCTAGGGGTTATAAGCCGGACGCCCTGATTTTCTGGAAGTCTTTTTGATTCATGCGGTTAGGCCTTATTTTCGGGCCGCAAAGGCCTGATCCATCTGCTTCGCACGCTGGATTTCGTCGCCATGCAGGTACATCGAGGTCGTTGCGATTGACGCATGGCGAAGGTTGTCGCGGACAGTGGTCAATTCTGCACCACGTACCAGGGCATGGCTCGCATGACTGTGGCGCATCCAGTGAGGGCTCGCGCGGCGAAGCTTTTCGGCGGTCGCGGGCTGTTCGGCCTGTACCACATCGGCTGCCTGTGTGAAGAAACGGCGCATCACGCGCCACAGGCGTGCGCCGGCAATGCCGGCGTTGCCATCGTCCCCGAGGCTGCCGACCAGTGGCGTTTTGGGGTTCCAGCGTTCCGGCGTCACCGGGAGTTTTCGCTGGACCAGATACTGGTCGAGTGCAGTGCGCGCAAGTGGTGGCAACGCCACCTTGCCGGGCTTGGCGCCCTTGCCGACCAGATGCAGCCAGTGATCGCCGCGCTCGTCGACACGAACGTCGGCAAGCACGGCGCCAACCAGCTCGCTCGCGCGCAGGCCCGTCGCATAGCCGAAGTCGCGCAGGAAGCGCAGCCGCTGCGCAGCAGGATCAGACCACCCGTACGACCAGTCAAGGCCGTCCGCAATCACGCGTAGCAGCAACCACTCGCCTTCCGTGAAGCCTCGAGTCGTGTCCATCGCCGGACGCAACGTGTGGCCGCGGACCTTGATGCCGGAGAACGGATTGGCCAGCACGTAGCGCTGCTCGATCAGCCAGCGAAACAGCGCGGAGAGAACCGTCAGCGCATAGGCCGTCGAGCGCGCCGACAGTCCGCCCGTGAAGGGTCGCCACTCAACCGAATCGCGCGATCGGGGCGGACCGACCCAGCGCTCGCGCGGCGTCGGCCGCCTGATGAACGCCCGATACGCGATCGCATCGTCGGTCGTCAGGCACGACAGCGCCTGTCCACGTTCAACAATGGCCCACAGGATGAGACGTTCGGCTTCCTTGCGGTAGGCGCGTTGGGTGGCAACCGTCTCGTGCAGTGCAAGCCACGCCTGCACCGCCTCGTAGTCGTTCGTTGCGTTCAGCGTGCAGGCCTCGCGCGGGGCCCGGAAACTGCCGTGCGAACCATCGACCTCGTGGGGCAGGCGCAACTGTTCCCATGGCACGATTGCGCTTGGCTGTGCGACAGTAATCAATGCCCGGGCGCGTTCCGTGAGCTGCGGACGAGTGGCGAAGAACGCTTCGATCTGTAGGCAACACGTGCCTATAAAGGAAGTGAACTAAAATTTGATCCACGTCGACAATTATGTATTTTTCTCGATGCCTATTCAGAGTTTTCGAATAGACTGATTTTGTGGCTCTGGTGCAAATAGCGCGGGGGCGAATCGGTTACTGACGAGTGCACCAAATAGTGCGTTGTGCGTTATATGGGCATGAAGACGAAAACTGATGCCCGCAAATTGGACGGCGCCACGCAGGCGCACCTGAGAAAAATGGTGGTGCAGGCCGTGCGTGACGGCATGACGCAGACTGCGGCGGCGAAAACCTACGGGGTGAGCCTGCGAGGGCACTGTCACGTTGGTGTCACGGATCGGCGTAATCGAGCCGGGGATGATCGGCGTAATGAGGCCACCTGGAATGGCCCCGAAACGCGATTTCGAAGGGACTCAAGAAATGCGTTTTTTTGCCTGATTTGGCAACCGCGTTTTCGCCGTTTTCGGGCATCGGTTTCGGCTTGCGGAAGCTCTCACCCTCAATGACGACACGGTAGGCGCCATGCCGTAGCCGATCGAGCGTGGCAGCACCGAGGATGCGGTTGTCGGGGAACGCGTCGCCCCATTCGCTGAAGTCGAGATTCGACGTCAGGATCGTCGCCGCGCGCTCATACCTGGCGGCGATCAGGTCGTGGAAGTCTTCGTCGTGGGGCGCACGCAGGGGTTTGAGTGCGAAGTCATCGACGATCAGCACCGGAACGCGCACGAACTGCTGCAACTTGCGTTCATAGAGCTCAGTCGCCCGTGCTGCATGCAGCTTCTTGAGCAATTCGGTTTGCGTGATGAACAGGACATCGCGGCCCTGGCGTGCGGCGCAGTGGCCCAAGGCCTGCGCGAGATGCGACTTGCCGACGCCGGTTTGGCCGACCATCAGCACGCAGACCTTCTCGTCGATGTAGCGGCCGGTGGCGAGATCATGGATGTGAGCGCGGTTGAGTTTGGGCACGCGGTCGAAGTCGAAGTTCTCGAGGGTCTTGCCCAGGGAGAAGCCAGCGCGGGCGAGCCGCACGCCGAGCTTCCTCTGTTCTCGCCGCGCGACCTCGTCGTGCAGAAGCGTGGCGAGGAACTCCGTGTAGGCAAGTTGGCCGTCGATGGCTTGACGGTTGCGTTGCTCAAGCGAGTCGAGGATGCCTGAGAGGCGCAACTGCTTGAGGATCGTATTCAGTTCTGGACTGGGATGCATAGGCGTTCAATGGATCAGAAGGGACTGGAGGTCACGGCCGAAGCGGCCGCCGTTCAGATAGGTGTCGGCAGGCGTCGGCGTCGGCGTCGGCGCTGGTGCGGTGGGCTGGCTGTCCAGCCCCTTGTCGAGGATCGTCTTGACGGTCCGGTACTTGGGGCTGGCGACCACGAGCGCACGCTCGCACGCAGCCTCCAGCCGTTGATTGCCGACCTTCTCGCGAAGCCTCACGACGCCCTGCGCGCCGCGCAGGTTGACGAGCACCTTGTCGTTGAACATCGCGAGAACGAGCGCGTGGCAGGCTGGCCCGATATCCTTTGCCCGCGCCAGGCACCACTGTGGATCGTGCTCGAGCCACGCTTGCGCTTCAGGCGGCTGGTGGTCACGCACCGTGTGGCGATCGCCGGGCTTGCGCAGGGGTTCTGTTGCAGTAAGGCCCACGTTAAAATTGGGTAGCGAATTTTTGAGCTGTGCGATGAAGAAGACGAAGACACCGCGAACCACACTCGCGCCGGGCTTGGCCAAGGTCCTGAAGCGCCATCACTACCCGCTTGAAGTGATTTTGCTGTGCGTGCGATGGTACGTGGCCTATTCGCTGAGTTTGCGCAATCTTGCGGAAATGATGGGCGAGCGTGGTATCGCGGTGGATCATTCGACGGTGTACCGCTGGGTCATCAAACTGCTGCCGCTCTTCGAAAGGAGCTTCCGCAAGCACAAGCGTCCGGTTGGGAAAAGCTGGCGAATGGACGAGAGCTATATCAAGATCAAAGGTGAGTGGAAATATCTTTACCGGGCAGTGGACAAGGCGGGCGACACGGTCGACTTCCTGCTCAGGGCCAGGCGGGACAAGGTCGCTGCCCGGCGGTTCTTTGAAAAGGCGATCACCCATAATGGTACGCCAGAGACCGTGACCATCGACAAAAGCGGCTCCAATCTGGCCGCACTGGATGCGGTGAATGCCGATCGCGAGACGCCGATCAAGGTCCGTCAGATCAAGTATCTGAACAACATTGTCGAACAGGACCATCGGGCTATCAAACGCCGGACCCGGCCGATGCTGGGAGTCAAGAACTTCCACCGTGCGAGGGTCATTCTCGGCGGCATCGAGGTAATGCACATGATCAGGAAAGGACAGATGAAATCTGCGGGCAAAGACCCGTCGCCTGCTTCCCAGCAGTTTTACTCCCTTGTGTCATAAGCAATACTTATCATATCGACATTTCTCGTCCCGACACCCTTACTGCAACAGAACCAATTTCCTCAGGCACACCGGCCTGCTGCCGTCTTGCCGGATCGTGCGCCCATTCCTGCGGCAGGTAAAGCTGATAAGCGACGGGCAGGCTCGCCTCCCCGGTAGCCACCGACAGGCTCACGGCCACCTGGCAATTGTCCTGCTTACCCAACTGCCCACAGTATTGCCGCGCCACGCCCACTGAATGCTTTCCCTTCTTCGGAAAACCCGTGTCGTCAATGATCCAGTACAGCCCGTTTGACGGATCCATGTGTGGCAATACCCAGCATCGAACCTGTTCTATCAATGCAGCGTCAGACCACTCGGACTTTGAAACGAAGTGATGCAGGGACTGATGCCGGGCACTCACGCGATGCGGCTCGAGATGGGCTGCCAGCGGCTCGACACTTTTACGCGCAATCGGCAGCATCAGCCCCTGGCAATAAGGTTTTGTCGCAACAACGCGGTCAAGTAAAATCCGCCGACGACAACGCATGAGAAGCATGATGACAAAGACGAAGACGCCATGCAAGAGGCTGCCCGCTGGCATTGGCAAGGTACTGAAGCGGCTGCACTACCCGCTGGACGTGATCCTGCTGTGCGTCCGGTGGTACGTGGCGTACTCACTGAGCCTACGAAACCTCGAAGAAATGATGGCCGAGCCGGGGTATCGAGGTGGACCATTCGAGCGTGCACCGGTGGGTTATCAAGCTGCTGCCGGTGTTTGGAAAAGCATTCCGCAAACGCAAACGGCCTGTCGGCAAGAGCTGGCGCGTCGATGAGACCTGTGTCAAGGTCAAAGGCCATTGGAAATACTTGTACCGTGCCGTGGACAAGGCGGGCAACACGGTGGATTTCCTGCTGCGCGCCCATCGGGACAAGGCCGCGGCGCGCCGCTACTTCGAGAAGGCGATTGAACAGAACGGCGAGCCCGAGACAATCACCGTGGACAGGAGCGGTGCCAATCTGGCTGCGCCTGAAGCGCTCAATGCCGAGCGTTTAACGCCGATCAAGGTCCGGCAAAACAAATACCTAAACAACGTCGTCGAGCAGGATCACCGTGCCATCAAACGCATCATCAAACCGATGATGGGGTTCAAGGATTTCCGCTGTGCGCGCATCATCCTGTCTGGCATTGAGATCGCACACATGATCCGCAAGGGGCAGATGTATGACGATGGCGTCGCCTCGACTGCAGCTGAACAATTCTATTCTCTCGTGATGTAAGCAATCCTCTTCACCTTGGGCGCCTGATCGTCGCATCGTCCTTAACGCGACAGAACCGCATGACTCCCCCTGGTTTGCGAAGCTTCTTAAAGCGATGACGAAAATGGTTGAACCAGCATCCTGAAACCTGTGATTCCTGCCGGCTGCCCTTCAGGCAAGCCGCGAATTTGCTAAGGACAGGGTGTGCGGATCTCATCAAGGCTGCGGGCGTGCTTCGGCAAGTCGCCCACCGGCAAGCCGGATACATGCATGCAGACCGTTTCGACATCAGGAAAAAGAAGCTTGCAAAAGGCGTCGGGTCCATACAATCTGCCAGGTTCCTGCAAATGCATCAACAACATTCAGCTTCAAACCCTTGCTGCACAAGGCGCTTCGAGTTTTTCAGGGCCGACTAATTCGTCCAGCCTGAACAAACCGTAGAGCCTTAAGCGTTGGGGGTTTCCGGCGGAAATCGTGTTGTTGGAATTGCAGAGACCTGGCATATTGCTGGGTATAGCCTGCAAATTCTGACGAGGTTTAGATGGGTCCGAAGGCGCCTGTAACGGAGAAGGATTTGTTCCGGCATCCACTGCGCGAACAGATCAATCTCAAGCATCCACTGGTACGGCTGGCCGAGCTGATCAATTGGGAGCGGCTCAGTGCATCGATGAGCGCGAGTTTCGTTTCGGGTAAAGGCAGACCTGCGAGTTCGCCTCGACTGATCGCTGGTCTGCTGTATCTGCAGCACGCCTTCGACCTCTCGGACGAGGATGTTGTGTGGCAATGGGTTGAGAACCCGTACTGGCAGGTTTTTACGGGCGAGACGTACTTGCAGACCGAACCGCCGATCGATCCGTCCAGCCTCACGCGATGGCGCAAACGGTTGGGAGAAGCCGGTGTCGAGGAGTTGCTCGCCGAGACGATCGACGCGGCGAAGCGTGCCGGAGTGATCAAGGCGTCGAGCGCGAAACGCGTAATCGTTGATACGACCGTGATGCCCAAGGCGATCGCACATCCGACTGACTCGCGACTGCTGGAGCGCTGTCGTGAACACCTCGTGAAGGCCGCTGCGCGGCACGGCCTGAAACTGCGTCAGAACTACAACCGCGAAGCACCACGCCTGGCCACCCAGATCAGCCGCTACGCGCACGCGAAGCAGTACCGGCGGATGAGAAAGGCAGTGCGCACCCTGCGCTCGCGTGTCGGCCGCGTCATGCGCGATGTCGAACGGCAACTCGACACGGTGGTTGATAACAGGCGAGCTGAGCTGCAGGAACTGATTGCCCGCGCGAAGCGAATCCTGACGCAGAAGACGAAGGACAAAAATAAGCTGTACGCGCTGCACGCGCCGGAAGTCGAGTGCCTGGCCAAGGGTAAGGCGCGCACGCCATACGAGTTTGGCGTCAAGGTGTCGATCACGACGACACACCGGGAAGGGCTGGTGGTGGGTGCCCGCTCGATGCCGGGCAATCCGTACGATGGACATACGCTGGAAGAAGCGCTGGAGCAGGCAGCGATTCTCAGCGATGTCAAACCTGAAATCGCGATCGTCGACCGTGGTTACCGGGGCGCTGAGCCAGACGGGGTGAAGGTCTACCATCCCGGCCTGCGACGCGGCATCACGCGCACGTTGCGCGCCATGATCCGGCGGCGCAGCGCGATTGAACCAGCGATCGGTCATATGAAGGCCGACGGCAAACTCGACCGGAACTGGCTCAAGGGCGCGCTCGGGGATGCGATCAACGCAGTGCTATGTGGTGCCGGGCACAACCTGCGCACGATCCTCAGAAAGCTGCGGCGTTTTTACGTCCTTGTACTTGTCGCATTGTTCAACCGCTCCGCGGCTTCCGCTTCGACACCATGAACGGCGTCGTCGCCGAAAACGAATTATTCAGACCCGACTAATTCATAGTGGCGGTGATCGCGGCAATGAGGCCAAAAACTAGCCTCAAACCGCCGAAAGAACGTTGAATTCGCGTTGAGAATGCACAATGCGAAAGTTTGCGATCGGCGGGCGCGTAAATCGAGGAGCGCCGCTTCCGCCGGGGGGTGTATTTCCGCAACCTGTTAAGGGACTCGGTCGGTTCTCAGTTCATCGATTCGGTAAACTGAATTGACGGCATCGCGCCTTCTGTGGCGGTACATTTTCCCAAGTTTAAGTTATTAGTTTCCCCGGTTGTCCCGCCATACAAACACTTTGGTGCATATGTGGTTCCGTCGTTTACTTGCAGATTTACTGTAATCGACGTTTTTGGCCTAAAAGATAATTTCGAAGCATTTGCGTTACCGAAAATGTTAAATTCAGACTGACTCCAGCCTTGAGCGATATCAAGGGTGTCGTCCGGCTGGCTTACGGTGTAGGCACTACCCATATACGTGAGTATTACGGTATCGGTTGCGCCCGAACCGGGCGTCGAGACATACCCCGCCAAGGTCGTCAAGCCGAGATTGCCCACGGGAATGGCTGGCGCCGCAAGAGTGGGACTGTTTTTGTAGCATCCATCCGCAGCCTTTTGCCATCCAGCGGGGCACGGACGATGTACATCGTCGTTATTCGTCAGCAATATCCAGTCCTGTATATATATTTGTGGCCCTTCAGGAGTTACACCCTGAGGCCCAGGCTGCCAAGGATAAGTAGAAGAATAGACGAATTGTTGCCACACTTCACAATCCGGATGAAATCCGTTCTGTGCACAATAGGATGCATTAGCGCGAGGATGGTTAGTATTGAGTTGAAGCGAATAACCCTTGGCATCGTCCACAAGACCGCTTACAACGGTTCCCGGGAAGCCCCCAATTGCTGAGGTCGTGAGCCCCTCGGTCTGTGCCATATAATCCCTCCCGTTCCCTGTGAATGCGGCCATATCCTCTGCGGAATCGGCATTATCGTCTGTAATATGCTCACTTTGACTCATTCGTTTCTTTCTCATCGTTTCGACGGGAGACGCATGTTTCGCAGTAGGATGCTGAACGGATGCCATTGCGCACGGCGCTTCCTTCCATGTGGCGTCGGGATAAGACATCCGGTAGCATCCTGCCTTAGCAGGTTGCTGAAGTACCGCTGAAACACGTCATCGCGCAGAGTTCGTGAAGCGTTGATAGATGAACCACCACTTGCCCACTGGAGATCATGCGCGGCGCCGACACGTTCACCGAGAGTTTGTTTTCCGTACGCAAGCTGGACGACTTCGTGCCCAAGTCGCATCCGTTGCGTTCGATCCGCGTGATGGCGAACGAAGCGCTGGCGAAGATGGATCGACTGTTCGCGGGGATGTACGAAGCTGACATAAAGGGTGGACGGCCGAGCATCGCGCCAGAGAAGTTGCTGCGAGCCATGCTGATCCAGATCCTTTACAGCATCCGCTCGGAGCGCCAACTCATGGAGCAGGTGCAGTACAACCTGCTGTTTCGCTGAATCCGAACGTAGAAATTACGTTGGGTGCAGACAAGGGTTACGACGCTCAGGAATTCATCGAGGCGTGCCAACAGATGAAGGTCACACCGCACGTTGCGCAAAACACCTCGGGGCGACGTTCGGCAGTGCCCGATACGATTGCCTCGAGCGCGGGCTACGCCATTTCGCAGCAAAAGCGGAAGTTGATCGAACAAGGTTTCGGCTGGGCCAAGACCGTAGGGCGCATGCGCCAGGTGATGGTGCGCGGCTTGAAGAAGGTGGACCAGATGTTCGTGTTGAACATGACGGCCTATAACCTCGTGCGCATGCGATCCCTGGCACAAATCCGCCCATAGTGGCTGGAAAAGGCGGCAATGAGGCCAGAAGCCGGCCTCACAGTGCTTTAAAAAGGTTGATGCGCGTTGAAATTGCACAATGCGAAAGATTTAGCGACGGTGGGCGCTCAAATCGTGGAAGGCCGATTCCGGGCGGGGGTATTTCCGCATCCTGCTAGGAGGAGGCCCCATTTGTCGTACTGACTCTCGCCAATTTGCTTGCTGTTCCTTCGACGCCTGTGTATAAGGCGATTTTGTGTCAGTCTCCGAGGTAGGCGATTGAGCATAAACGACAGACGTTGACCAAGCTGTGCTCAGGACGATGACCGTCATGACGGCCAGCGCCCTATGATCCTTGGATGTATTGAATTTCTTGAGTGATAGCATATATTTTTGAATTTGATTTCTCTACGATGGAGCAGGAAGTCAAGCTCCGTCGGATCTGTGCGTTACGGAACGTTCTCTACGGCCCGCCCGCGCCTAGTCATGGAAGGTGACCGCGCAGGCTGACCGTAGGAGCGGCCGAGTGGATTTACTTCGCATAACAGAATTCCTAGTTTCCTCTCTCCCAGCTCAAAAAGCACGGACGGCGGCCACTTGCCGTCTTATTCTGCCCACGGAGGGCTGTGTCAGGCGCATCCATTTTCGTGCTTCCCTGCCGTTTTCATCAGTTGCGCTCGGCTGTTTCGCAAGAGTCGCCGCACTGGCGCGCCTCCGCTCAACATCACGTGATGATAGAGCACCGAAATAAAAGCGTAACACCTGACCCTTACCGCCAACGTGACCAGACTATCTCAGTATTCCCGTCGAATTTTGTCCGAGCGGCTGCAAGGATGCAAGCAAATCAGATCAATAAAACTGATGTTGCGGCTCGCATTTTCTGATAACGGTTTTTCGCAGAAGCGCTAATATGTCCACTAATTCGGCAAGCGGTGCGGCCGCGACCGGATGCGCGGCGGGCGGTGTCATGGTCGGCGTGACGACCGGCTGGAGAGCGGCCGGAACGTGAATCGCCGCAGGCACGCGATACACCACCGCTTCGGGTTCTGTTGCAGTAAGGGTGTCGGGACGAGAAATGTCGATCTGGTAAGTATTGCTTATGACACAGGGGAGTAAAACTGCTGGAAAGCAGACGACGGGTCTTTGCCCGCACATTTCATCTGTCCTTTCCTGATCATGTGCATTACCTCGATGCCGCCGAGAATGTGACCCTCGCACGGGAGAAGTTCTTGAATCCCAGCATTGGCCTATCGACCAGGCACAATGGCTGGGCGAACTTGCCCTGAATGAGGCGAAGACAAAAGTCGAACTGCCCGATATCGTCAACGTGTTGATCGAGGAACTGGTCCGCCACCGCTACGAACTGCCGCCGCTGGCAACTCTGCAGCGCATCGCCGTGCAGGCCCGCAACGAGGTCAACGAAGCCATCTACGGGGCCATAGCGGACGCGCTCGACGCGTCACTCGTCGCGAAAATTGACGCGCTCCTGATCGTCAAGGCTGGCAAATCGGGCTGGGACGATCTCAAACGCGAATCGAAGCGGCCTGCTGTACGCGTGATTGCAAGTTTCCTCAAGCACATTCACGAGCTGCGCAAGCTGGCCGAGGGCCTGCCGCCAACGCCCGCGATGCTCTCGGTGAGCAAACGGACCCAACTGGTGACCGAAGCGCGCGCACTCGATGTCGCCGAGTTTCGTTCGCTCAAGACCTCGAAGCGTCATGCACTTGCGGTACTGTTCATCCAGGCGCAGTTGCAGAAGGCGCTTGATGACGTCGCCGAGATCTTCATCAAGGTGGTGCGCAAGCTGGAGTCCTACGCAAAGGTCCGACTGCAAAAATACCAGCTTGAGCACGCCGGTATGCTGGAGGGACTGGTCGGGCAGTTCCGGGACGTCCTGCAGATACTTCAGGATGAGGGCGTACCGGAGCCTAAGCGGTTACCGAAAATCCGCGAGGCGCTCGGCGATCCGGCCGAAGCGCTCGCACAATGCAACGAGCACATCGCTTATGCCGGACAGTTCGATCTGCCGTTCATGCTCGTGCCGTACCGCACTCAGCGCTCGCTGCTGTTCCAGTGCCTGGACGTGCTGCCGCTGCAATCGAGCTCGCAGGACCGCGCGGTGCTGGTCGCGCTCGCGTGGCTGCAAGGTTTCCGCAGCGCGCACCGCGAATACCTGCTGCTGACCGACAACGACCTCGCGAAGCTGCCTCTGGACTGGTTGCCGGAGAAGTGGGAGCGCGCGACATTTCCGCACGGCCGGGACAGCCGGATGCTGCACCGCCGGTTCTTTGAGCTGGGTGTCTTCAGCCAGATCATGCGGGAACTCAATTCCGGTGACCTCTATGTGGAGGGCAGCGACCGCTTCGACGACTATCGGGTGCATCAAGTTACCGACGAAAAATTCCGGCGTGAACTGCCGCGCTATTGTGAGATCGTGGGCTTGCCCACGGACGGCAAGAGCTTTGCGAAGGATCTGCGAGGCAGGCTGAACGCGGCGCTTGACGAGGCCGATGCGAACTTCCCGGCAAACGACAGCATCGAGTTCGTCAATGAGGAACTCGTCATCCACAAGCCGGGCAAGGAGCCCGAGCCGCCGAACCGCACGTTGATCGATCAGGCCATCACGGCATCGATGCCGCAGCTCAGCATCCTGGATCTCCTCACCGAAACCGAGCAGTGGCTCGACCTGCATAAACTGTTTGGACCGCTATCCGGGTTTGACGCGAAAATCGACGATCCGCGCAAGCGTTTCATCACGACGCTGTTCTGCTACGGCTGCAACCTGGGGCCGAGCCAGACGGCGCGCTCGGTGAAAGGTCTCACTCGCAAAGGATACGGCGGGATCGGCTACTATCACGTATCCGACATGTACATCGCGCTGTGCAGTCACTTCATCCCATGCGGCGTCCACGAAGCCGTCTACATCCTCGATGGGCTGATCCTGAATGGCGCCGACGTCAAGCCCGATACGATCCACGGTGATACGCAGGGCGCAAAGCGGTCCGGTCTTCGGCCTGTCGTACGTGGTGGGCATCAACCTCATGCCGCGCATGCGCAACATCAAGGATCTCGTGCTGTACAAGGCCGACCGGGGGCGCAAATACAAGCACATCGACAGCTTGTGCCGTCAGGCGATTGACTGGTCACTCATCGAACGTCATTATGTCGACATGATGCGCGTTGCATTGTCAATCAAGGCAGGCAGGATGACGCCATCGACGATCCTGCGCCGCCTCGGATCGGAGAGTACAAAAAACAAGCTCTACTTCGCATTCCGGGAGCTGGGGCGCGTGATCCGGACGCTGTTCCTGCTGAAGTATCTCAATCAACCGGATCTACGACGGACGATTCACGCGGCGACCAACAAGAGCGAGCAGTTCAACGACTTCGCCCAGTAGCTGATGTTCGGTGGCGAAGGAGTGATAGCCGAAAACGTCCGACACGAGCAACGCAAGGTGATCAAATACAACCACCTCGTCGCGAACATGGTGATCCTGTACAACGTGCAATGGATGTCGCGCAAGCTGAAGGAACTGAAGGAGAAGGGGCACCCGGTCGATGCAGACGTCCTGAGGGTACTATCGCCCTACCGGCGCGAGCACATCAACCGGCTCGGGGACTATCTGCTCGATCTCCAGCGTCCCGTTTCGCCCCTCGATCCGACGATCGATTTTGCGTTCAGATCAGCAGCCTAGTCTTGGACATGCCCGATTTTTTTTAACGGATCCTGGCTCCCAAACCTCTTGATCGAATCAATGCCCGGGCGTGACCGATTAACAGGGAGCTTCAACTTCAACGGCGAGCAAGGACATACTGCGAATGCTCTCGATCGCGCAAAGGATGCGCCATGACCAAGTTTGAGGTCGCTGTTGCCGCACACCGGGCAGGCCGACTGGTCGAGGCAGAAGCTGCCTACCGGCAGCTTCTGTCGATCAATACGGCGCACGCTGACGCCATGCATCTGCTAGGCGTTATTGAATTGCAAAGAGGCAGGCCGGGCGAAGCGGAGGTGCTGATCCTTGCGGCGCTGACACACCGCAAAGACGCTGTTTTCATGACAGATCTGGGTGTGGCATTGGGTTGCCAGGGTAAGCTTTCCGCCGCAGAAGCCGCGTTCCGGAAGGCATTGGAGTTGAACCCCGATCTGGCTGAAGCACACAATCATCTGGGTATTCTCCTTGTCCAGACGCAGCGAACGGTGGAAGCGGAGATTGCCTTTCGACGTGTAGTCGGCCTCAGGCCTGATTCTGCCGAGGCATGGAACAACCTGGGACAGGTTCTTTGTGAAACCGTGCAGCTCGTAGAAGCAGAGGCCACCCTTCGCCATGCGCTGCTGTTGAAGCCCGACTACGCAGAGGGGCACAACAATTTCGGAATCCTACTGAGCAAAACCGGACGTTACGCCCATGCGGAAGCTGCTTTTAAAAAAGCACTCGCGCTCAACGTAAACTATCCAGCAGCCCACAACAATCTGGGTCATTTACTGTCTGGCATCGGCCGGTTTGCCGAAGCAGAACCGGCCTTCATCCGGGCACTGGAACTGAATTCTGACTATGTTGATGCCCGTTTCAATCTGAGCCTGCTGCTCCTTGCGACAGGAAGATATGCCGAAGCATGGCCGAACTATGAGACCCGTTACAGTCCGAACATGAGCGACCGGAAAATGGTGGTGCCGGGATTTTCATATCCGCAGTGGCAGGGCGAGCCTTTGGGCGGCAAATCCCTCGTGCTCCTGCCGGAACAGGGATTCGGCGATTGCATACAGTTCGCCCGCTACATTCCCTTGCTTAAGGGACGCGGCCCGTCGCGAATCAGTGTGGTTTGCGACCCGGTCCTCGGCGCCCTGCTGGAGACGGTCGACGGGGTTGACGAAGTGATAACGGATTCCGGATCGGTACCGGAGCATGACTACTGGACGTTTCCGTTAAGTCTGCCGATGCATTTCGGGACGACCGTTGAAACGATGCCTGGCTCTCTGCCATATGTGCATGCGACGCCCGAGCGGCTGGAATACTGGCGCAACGAACTGCCCGCTGAGGGACTAAGAATCGGGCTGGTCTGGAAAGGCAGGGGCACGCACGGAAACGATCACAGCCGTTCCTTGCGTGACATATCGGACCTGGCTCCGCTGTGGTCGGTACCGGGGCTCACGTTCGTCAGTCTGCAGCATGGGCTACGCGATGAATCCCGGCGAGCGTCCGCAGAACAGCCTCTCGTCGAACTGGGCGGGAAAATCAAGGATTTTGCCGACACAGCCGCCATCGTCGCCCAGTTGGACCTGACAATCTGTGTTGACACGGCGATCGCGCACGTTGCTGGCGCGCTCGGCAAACCATGCTGGGTACTACTCCCGGCCTTTGGGTGCGACTGGCGCTGGCTGCAGGACCGGACGGATTCGCCGTGGTACCCAGGAGCTGTAAGCCTGTTCAGGCAAAGCAGGTTTGGCGAATGGCGTGAAACGATTGAGGACGTTACCACTGCGCTGAGGATCTGGGCGGCAACGGAAGTTATCGTTGAAACTGGTGTACGCGGCGTAGGGAGGGGGTGAGGAGGCGGTGGCGATTGCGAGAAAATGTTGCTTTCCAAGGTAACACTTCCCCAATCGAACTCTACCACGATGGCGAAACGTACGCAGGAAACGAACAGCAGTCAAGCAGCAGAAGCAGACATCAAGGGCGCGTGCGGTCTGGACGATCTGATCCAGCAAGGCGCGCGGCGAATCATCCAGCAGGCCATTGAGGCAGAACTGGCGACGATGCTTGAGCAATATTCGAATGTGAAGACGATGGACGGTCGACGAGCGCTCGTGCGCAACGGCTATCTGCCAGAGCGCGAGATCCTCACGGCGGTGGGTCCGGCGCCCGTCAAGGTGCCCAAGGTGGCGACCGCTCGGACGCGGGCGTCAGATTCAACTCGTTGATCGTGCCACCCTGGGTACGCAAGTCGCCGCGTGTGTCGTCGTCGCTGCCGTGGCGGTTCTGTTGCAGTAAGGGTGTCGGGACGAGAAATGTCGATATGATAAGTATTGCTTATGACACAAGGGAGTAAAACTGCTGGGAAGCAGGCGACGGGTCTTTGCCCGCAGATTTCATCTGTCCTTTCCTGATCATGTGCATTACCTCGATGCCGCCGAGAATGACCCTCGCACGGTGGAAGTTCTTGACTCCCAGCATCGGCCGGGTCCGGCGTTTGATAGCCCGATGGTCCTGTTCGACAATGTTGTTCAGATACTTGATCTGACGGACCTTGATCGGCGTCTCGCGATCGGCATTCACCGCATCCAGTGCGGCCAGATTGGAGCCGCTTTTGTCGATGGTCACGGTCTCTGGCGTACCATTATGGGTGATCGCCTTTTCAAAGAACCGCCGGGCAGCGACCTTGTCCCGCCTGGCCCTGAGCAGGAAGTCGACCGTGTCGCCCGCCTTGTCCACTGCCCGGTAAAGATATTTCCACTCACCTTTGATCTTGATATAGCTCTCGTCCATTCGCCAGCTTTTCCCAACCGGACGCTTGTGCTTGCGGAAGCTCCTTTCGAAGAGCGGCAGCAGTTTGATGACCCAGCGGTACACCGTCGAATGATCCACCGCGACACCACGCTCGCCCATCATTTCCGCAAGATTGCGCAAACTCAGCGAATAGGCCACGTACCATCGCACGCACAGCAAAATCACTTCAAGCGGGTAGTGACGGCGCTTCAGGACCTTGGCCAAGCCCGGCGCGAGTGTGGTTCGCAGTGTCTTCGCCTTCTTCATCGCACAGCTCAAAAATTCGCTACCCAATTTTAACGTGGGCCTTACTGCAACAGAACTACGTCTTGCGCTTCCAGGTCAGTACCGCCTCCTCGTTGCGCTCGATCGCCCGGCGCTCCGGCTTTTGCGAGCTGAACCCCAAGGCGCCCAGCAACCGCCAGACATGTACCTCGCTGAAGGTAACGCCGTACAGTCGCTCGATGAGCACCCGTACGCGCTTGAGCCCTTGAAGCCCCTCATCGCTCTGATGATCTGTTTGATCGCCCGATATCCTATTCGGTATGTTATTTAGATACTTGTTCTGGTGGATCCTCACCGGGGCTTCACGCGCGGCGTTGATGGCGTCAATCTGAAGTTCTGGCTCGTACTTCTTCCAGCGTATCCTCAAGAAGCTGCTGCGCTTCCTCGGCTGACTCCACGCCAAACATGACGGCCCCGAACGTGCCGTCGATGTGCATCATCAGCACGTGTGCCTTTGCGGTTTCGCCTTTCTTGAAACGGGTCACGAGTTTCCGGTAACGCTTCAGTGCCGTCCCTGAGGAAAACAGTGCTTCGTCCGGCTGCCAGTTATCGACATGACCACCCCACCAACGGGTATCGGCTTGGTCAATCAGCGCCACCAGCAGGCGGCGATTCAGTTTTGTTTGCTGTGCACTGGAAAATGCGTCTTCCAAAGAAAGTGTCATGTGCGTTTTCGGTCCCTGATCGGATGAAGCGGATGAATGTGCATCCGCAGTTTCTCTACTTATGGTGGATCGGATTGAGCGGCTTGAACGAAAATGCTAGCACGGCAATAGTACAAAGCTGCGACCAGAAACAAAAGGGGCGTTGTCACGTTGTCAAGGGCGGTCGAGTAAGATGGCCATATGACCAAGAACAAATCGCTTTATCATGGCCATCGGTTTCCGGCAGCTGTCATTTGAATCGTTGCGCACGCGCGCGCAAGAATTGCGTCTTCACGGGCTGCTGGCCCAGGGGCCCGAGGTTGCGCAGGAGCTGTGGGTCGCACCGTTGGTGCAATGGGAAGAAGACGAGCGAGCCCGTCGCTCGCTCGAGCGGCGCATAAAGGAACCACATCTGGGCGGCTTCAAAGCCTTGCGACTTCGATTGGACTTGGCCGTCAAGGTGTGATCGCGGCGCCATCCTTTGGCCTACTTACCGGGACCGCGCTGGGGGGCGCGTTTGTCGGCCCGTTCACGCGCTTCCATTGCCCCGTTTCGAATAAAACGGCTCCGCCACTGCGCACAGTCGCGCCCACGGCACGATCATGTTCATCTCGTCGAGAAACGCTTCGCGTCGCGTAGGGTTTGCGCTGCGCCCCGAATCCCGCGCATTGATCGACAGCCCTCGCCAGGGTAATTGCTTCATCGCGTTTTTACTTTCGCCGTTGCGTGTCCACGCTATAACGCTCGACAGTCGTGAACGGTGGACTTAGTCAGCATTGCCCTAGGGAAGGTCTGCAAAAGTCCTGGCGTTGACGTCTCGGTGGACTATCCTGGGAGAAGGCAGGTTTAAGGGGTACCTCGATGACACAGCTTGGTCTTGGTCTGGATCTTTCAACTAAACGCACGCGCAAGCGGGAATTTCTCGATGAGATGAGGCGCGTTGTGCCATGGGCGAGGTTGATTGCGTTGATCGAACCGCACTATCCACGGGGTAAGACTGGAAGGCCGCCGTTTCCTATTGCGACGATGCTGCAGATCCACTTCATGCAGCAGTGGTTTGGTCTGTCAGACCCGGCGATGGAAGAGGCGCTTTATGACGTGCCGCTGTATCGTGAGTTTGCTGGGCTGGACGAGGGTATGACGCGTTTGCCGGACGAGAGCACGATTCTCCGGTTCCGTCACCTTCTCGAAACGCACGGCCTGGCTGCGCAGATGCTAACGCTGGTCAATGAGATCCTGAGCGAGAAAGGCTTGATGCTGAAGGTGGGGTCGGCGGTCGACGCTACCTTGATTTCCGCACCCACTTCGACGAAGAACGGCTCTGGTACGCGGGACCCGGAAATGCACCAGACGAAGAAGGGAAATCAATGGTACTTCGGGATGAAAGCGCACATCGGCGTGGACGCAGAGTCGGGCCTGGTCCACACGGTCATCGGCACAGCCGCCAACGTTCACGACATCAATGCGGCCGAAGCGCTGTTGCACGGCCAGGAAATGGATGTGTACGCTGACGCCGGATATCAGGGTATCGAAAAGCGCTGCCAGGTAAGCGCGGTTCGCTGGCATGTCGCGATGCGACCAGGCAGGCGCAGACAACTGGACCTAACCGATCGGCGGGACGCGATATTCGATCAGATTGAACGCCTGAAGGCCGGCATCCGCGCCAAGGTTGAACATCCGTTCCGCGTCCTCAAACAGCAGTTTGGCTATACGAAGACCCGGTACCGGGGGTTGATGAAGAACACCGCCCAGATCACGACACTATTTGCTCTGGGCAACCTGTGGATGGCACGCAAGGCTTTGTGGATAGCTTGAAACGCTCGCAGATTCAGGCCGCGAATCTCGGCAAACAGTAGTCGTCACGCTTCAAAAAGCCAGGCGACCAACCTGCCAGCAGACTCTCATGGCTGATACGACGCAAGTGGCAAACGGCCAACTCTCTGAACACGAGTTGTGCAGACCTTCCCTAGATCAACACCTTTGATGCCATATTACGGCAGACTTCCTACCAGCTAACGCGCGTCCATCTCAACTGCGAGGTAATTGCATGCAGACAATCCTTGTCGCGCCATTAATTGCCGCGCCGATGATATCGGTGCATGCAGAACCGGCGAAACAACTATCAAGCCCTGCCAATGTGGAAAGCGCATTACCGGGGTGCTGCCGTATCGGTGGCGGTCGACCTGACGAAATGCTCACCTACCGGCAATACGGCTTCCAAAACCGGTACGAGTGGCGGGGTGAAGATCAATGCCTGCTGGACCATGGCGGACGGCGACACGCGTCGCACTTGAAACCGTCTCTGAGCTTTTCCGACGAGCACGCGACAGTCGGCCCTGTAGGTGATCCGACCTTGCAAGATCCGCTCGGCGCTCCGATCTGGCGATCTATCCGTTATACGGGGAAACGCGATCAGATCGTCTTCGTGGCAACTAGAGAGAGTTGGAAATGCTAACGATGTCTGCCAGACGAAAAGAAAAGCATGTTTCAAGTTGCGATATCAGTGAAGTCACAAGTCCTCGAAGGTCCGGAACATTAATTCGGTATGCCGTGACTTTGTGTATCACCGTAATTTCGGCGATGACGGTTCAGGCGAATGCTCAGGCCCAGAACCAGCAGCAGGAGTCATTCGACACGTTTATTGCACATACAAAAACTGCAAACTTTCAGGACTACGTTGGCCATGCTGACATCAAACTGACAGAGCTTGCGGAGACCAACCACAACCTTCCCGCATCGCCTTCTTTGAAAGTCAGGGACTCGTCCGCTTTTGAAGAAATGCGCCAGTCGATTCTGGACCGTTATAACGGCGTGCATGTCTCGAAGAGCTTTGTGGCAAACGGTCAGACCTACGACTGCGTCCCGGTGATGGAACAACCTGCGGTTCGCAAATATCACCTCAGGCAAATCGCGACACCGCCTCCATTCATCCTGCCCGTGAAAGCCGATCATGACGTAGCGAGTGCGCCGCCGCAGGACGGCGCAAGCATGCCCTCTTGTGGTAGCAATGCCGTCCCCTTGATGCGAGTCACGATCGACACGCTTAGTAGATTCCCGACCGTGGAGGCGTTTTACAAAAAGGCCGCACCGATGGCGATGACATCATCGGACGCTCAATCACCGAAAACAGGCGTTGCGGCGAGTCTATTGGCTGACGGCCCTCCACACAAATACGCAGTGTTTGAGCAGAAGGTGGATATTGATCCGGCAATAAAATGTTGAAACTTTGAGCGCAACACATGGTCGGAAGTAGTATGGAAAAAATCGACTCCCGAACCTTGCCGATGGCGGCACTGAATGAACGCCGTCGCCGCGCGGTGAAGATGCGCATCGAAGGCGTAGCGTTGAAAGAAGTGGCGCTGCGTTGCGAGATGTCGCCCACGACGGTGATTGCGGCCTGCAAGGCGTACGAGGCGGGCGGCTGGCGTGCCGTGGATGTCGGGCCTCGCGGTCGTCCGTCGGGTACCGGACGCAGCCTGAGCGCAGATCAGGAGCGGGTCGTGCAGAAAATCATCCAGGACCGCACACCTGACCAGTTGAAAATGCCTTATGCCCTGTGGACCCGTCAGAGCGTGGCCGAAGTGATCGAACAACGGTTCGGCATCCGTGTGCCGGTTCGTACGATGGGGCTGTATCTGTCGCGCTGGGGCTTCACCCCGCAAAAGCCATTGAAGAAGGCTTATGAGCAATCGTCGGCGGCGATCAGGAAGTGGCTCGATGAAGACTATCCTGCCATTGCGCAGCGGGCCCAGGCTGAAGGAGCCGAAGTGGTTCTGTTGCAGTAAGGCCCACGTTAAAATTGGGTAGCGAATTTTTGAGCTGTGCGATGAAGAAGACGAAGACACTGCGAACCACACTCGCGCCGGGCTTGGCCAAGGTCCTGAAGCGCCGTCACTACCCGCTTGAAGTGATTTTGCTGTGCGTGCGATGGTACGTGGCCTATTCGCTGAGTTTGCGCAATCTTGCGGAAATGATGGGCGAGCGTGGTATCGCGGTGGATCATTCGACGGTGTACCGCTGGGTCATCAAACTGCTGCCGCTCTTCGAAAGGAGCTTCCGCAAGCACAAGCGTCCGGTTGGGAAAAGCTGGCGAATGGACGAGAGCTATATCAAGATCAAAGGTGAGTGGAAATATCTTTACCGGGCAGTGGACAAGGCGGGCGACACGGTCGACTTCCTGCTCAGGGCCAGGCGGGACAAGGTCGCTGCCCGGCGGTTCTTTGAAAAGGCGATCACCCATAATGGTACGCCAGAGACCGTGACCATCGACAAAAGCGGCTCCAATCTGGCCGCACTGGATGCGGTGAATGCCGATCGCGAGACGCCGATCAAGGTCCGTCAGATCAAGTATCTGAACAACATTGTCGAACAGGACCATCGGGCTATCAAACGCCGGACCCGGCCGATGCTGGGAGTCAAGAACTTCCACCGTGCGAGGGTCATTCTCGGCGGCATCGAGGTAATGCACATGATCAGGAAAGGACAGATGAAATCTGCGGGCAAAGACCCGTCGCCTGCTTCCCAGCAGTTTTACTCCCTTGTGTCATAAGCAATACTTATCATATCGACATTTCTCGTCCCGACACCCTTACTGCAACAGAACCGCTTTGAGCGTAGCTGCAACTCTTCCTCAGCGTAGAGCCGGTAGACCCGGTTACGGATCACGCGCCAGCCTTCGCGTTTGAGCAGCACGTGCACCCGCCGGTAGCCGTATCGCACACGGGTCTGGGCAATCTCACGCATGCGCTGCCGAAGCGCCGTCTGGGGGTGACGGTCGCGTTTCTGAAGCATTTGAACCCGAGCATCGCGTGGACCCAGGACTTGATGTTGCGATGATCTTGCTCAATCAGATTGTTCAAGTTTTTTGAGAAAGGAACGCCTTTGTCGCAGCCACATTCCGCTTGGCGCTGAGTCGAAAATCGACCGTTGTTCCCGCCCGGTCAACCGCGCAGTTAAGATAGACCCATTAGCCACGGATCTTCACATAGCTCTCGTCGACTCGCCACGAATGGCCCGCTTTCAAGGCCAGGCGATAAATGGCGCCCGTCGAACAATCAGTCAATGTCTTTCAGCTTACCCATTGGCTCGTGCTCGTCAAAATCTCGGGCGTAACAGACCAGCGCATCCAAATTGCACCACTACCGGTTCGCGAGCCCCGCGCAATCAGCGGGCGGCGCGCTCCATTCCCGCGGCTTCCGATGCGGTAAGCTGACTTTCGCCGTCCATAGCCTTTTGTAGAAGCTGACGGCTGTTTTGCGACACATTCAGCGCCATCTGGAATAGCTGGAATAGCTGCGACATCTGATTGTTGTGCGACTGGACATCCTGAGGCGACATTTGCGGCGGACCTTCCGGCATGCCGGAAGGCGAATGTGCGGGAGGCGGCTGACGGCTTGCGGACCGCGCACGCGGCGACGGTCCACCCGCCGTCAGGCCGTCGAGCACGCCAGCGTTCTGACTTGCCGTGGGCGTGCCGGAGGGCCGCCGGACCGGGGATTGTGGCTCGTGCGCGGCGGCGTCGGTGTCAATAGGTGCAGCGGGGCCAATATGATAGTAACCAGGAAGTGGCATGTGCGCTCCTTAAAGCGTGGGCGGTCCAGCTTGCAAGCGGCGCGCCCCCGGATTTTGAAAGCAGTGAAGCCCGGTCTGACGACGCTAGCATGCGCCACGGGCGCAACGCCCGCAAAAGCGAAGATGTTTCGTCACGAGCGAAGAAGAACACACGCTTCCCAGTTCCATCGATCGATTCGCGTTGGCGCTTAAGGGTTTAAGCAGCCGTCCTCTTGCTTCGCACGCGGCGCGCCGCCTTCGCGTCCGGCACGTGCGCATTTTTACGGATGCCTATGATCATCCCTGTGGTCGGTGCTTCTTCACCGGCCCCGGTCAACGCAGCAAACAGCCAACCAACGCAACTTTTCTCATCGGAGGATCCTATGGCAATCGCCGCTCCAATAGCCGGAATGGCGGCAATGGAAGCTGAGATGCAAGCGCTGCAACTGGCAGCGATGCAGTTCCAGATGTTCGAGCAGAAGTTGAACCTCGAGAACGCCATCACGAACGCCGAAGCGCAGTTCTCCAACGGCCTGTCGGACTCGCTCAAGTCAGCGGCAAAGTAACCGACTGATTGCTACGCCGCGCGCCGGCCGCCTGTTGCGGGGCAGCGTGCCGGGTCCCCTGTCAGCGTCCTCGATCTCACGCCGCTGGCCGGGCTCCGGCATCCAGCGGTGCTGGCCGGGTTGCATGTGGTACCGGATTCGCTTGCAAGTCTTGTGCTCGCGGATGCCATACCGGACGTGCAACGAAATCGGACGATGCACTGTCGTCTGGAGAAGTGCCATGTCGGTCATGGTTGATTCCGGTCGAACACGGCGGACGGCCGCAGCGCTGGCGATGGCGACGACATCAGGCCGTACATGCACCCGACCGACGACGCAGCGGCCATGGGCCTCCCGGGAGATACCAGCAAGACGGTGAATATCGTGATATCGGACGCCTGACCCCGCGAGCCGGGTGCTGCAAACCGGATGTTGCAGACCTCATGCCGCGCCGATACGAACAGGAGGTTTCGATGGAGTTAAAGCCGTTCGATACCATGAGCGCGTACGGCCTGATTGCCAGGCCGCTCACGACAGACGATTGTCCGACGCTCTTCGAACAGATGTTCAGCGACGACGAAACCATGCTCGATCTCGTGATCCCGAGGCATACCGACGCCTGGGCCACGCACGCATACATCACGGAATCCATGAAGGGCTGGCAATACGGCTTGCGATACCGCTACGGCCTGTTCGGCGAGGACGACGGCGCGCTGACGGCTATCGTGGAACTCACGCCCCGGTTGCCGCAAGTCGAACTCGGCGTGATGATCAGCCGACAAGGCGGCAGCCGCAAGCGTCGCAAATTCTTCCTTGCCCTGCGCGTCATTCTCGACTGGCTGATTACGCAGCCCGGGGTGTATCGGGTGTTCGCATGCTGCGCGGTGGATGGCCGCGCGCACAGCAGCATGGAGCGGCTCGGTTTTTGCCGCGAGGGGACGATGATCAATTACGAAGCACGTCCGAACCGCGGACTTGTTGCAGGCGACAGTTATTTGTACGCCCTGACGCGGTCCGTGGCGCAGGATGGCGGACCGGGAGAGGCGCGCGCCCGCGGCATGTGCGACCACCAGAACATGCCGAAACCGCCGTCGAACCGGGCGGGCACTTCGTCGAGCCGATAAGCGTCCGCGCGCTCAAAACGGACGTGATCTTCGTGTGCAAGCCGCCGCCGGGCAAGCCCGAGCGACGCTGCGTCGTAATCCACAGCATATAGCGAGCGCGCCGCCCCCGAGATTGCGTGGGTCCAGTAGCCAGTGCCGCACGCGATTTCGAGCACATCCAGGCCACTTAGCGCGTCGACCAAATGCTGCTTGAGCGGCGCCAGACCGGCTTCGACCAGCGCGGTGCCATAACCCACAGAGGCGTCGTATTCCGCGGCGCGGGCAGCATAGTACCGGGCATGTTCCTTTGCGTCCGACATGAGAGCTCCATCGGCAGCAACGTGCCGGATATCGTTAATCAAGGTGAGCGACGTGCGCAGGCTCGCGATCTTCTGCAGACGAGAACCCGCGCCGGCCGGCGAGCCATTCGGCAACCCATTCGCCAAGCGTCGCGCTTTTGTTTGCTCCAATGCCGTCGGCAAGCCGTGCCGCGACCGCAAGCGGCAGCCGGCGTCCGACTCGCTCGCGGGCGTCCGGTGTGTCGAGTGCATCTGAATAGCGTGGCAGATAGGCATCTGCCAAGAGGCGCCTCATGACGTTCTCGGCGGGTGCCACGCTCATGGCGCCCGGCGCCGGGGGGAAGCGCAGGCCGACGATCGAGCGCGCGACATCGCAGAGCGGGTCGCCCATCTCGGCCGTCATCCAGTCGATGATCGTCGCGCCGCCGCCTGTGTCCTGCAACACGTTGAACGGATGGAAGTCGCCGTGGCACAGGCGGCCGTCGCGGCATCGCGCCGTGAGCATTCCACGCAGGGCGCGCAGCGCATGCCGCTGCGCGGCCGCGCCGAGGCCATGTATAGCACGATGCAGATCCGCCAGCCGTTCGCCGACATGCCCTGGCGTCACGCCCCGTAATGCTCCCCGCAACGCCGTGCCTGCCACCTTTGCATAAAGAATACCGTTGCGTCCGTGCGGCGCCGCCGGCAGCAACGCGCCGATGGCGGGACGCGAATCGACCCGGTCGCTTGCGCCGCCGCATACGCCGTCCGCGCAAGAACCGCCTCGGTTTGCACATACTCTTGCAGGCACTGTGGATGAAACAGCTTGAGAACCCAGCCATCGCCCTGAGCGAAGACGTGGGCGCTGCAGCCCGTGCCGAGCAGGGCTGCCCGGACTCATTTCAATATCCGGTATCATGCGCGCAGCCAGTAGTATTCGCCCGACGCAATGCCTTCGAACATTTCATCGGTGGACTCCAGGATGTTTTGCCGCCAGTAGCGGCCATGCTCGGCGTAGTGAGACAGCAGGTCGGCCAGCATCGAACCGGACAGGTCCTCTTCGAACGGCAGGCGCAGCACCAGCACCATGCCACCCGTATCGGTATCGAGGCCAAGCTGCGCCTGGTCCTGGGCATAGATCAACAGGTTTGCTTCGAGCATCAGCCGGAATACGACCACCGTGCGGCCCGTGGTCACCGTGCCATAGTGGAAATTCGCGTACATGGCATCTAGATCGCTGTCGAAGTACTCGAGCCGGACATCAAAGCCCTCGACTTCTATCGAACGCGTTTCCAGCACGAACTCGACGTCGGGCAAGCCCACGACACCGCACAGTTCGGTGACAATCTGCGAATAGCGTTTGCTGCTCACGGCATGATTTCATCGAATGGAGCGACCGGCTGTCCCATCCGGACGGGTCAGCGCGCGGCGCCGATCTGTTGTTCCTGGAGATGACCAATCACGCGCGCCGCGGCCATGAATCCCCGGTACAGCCGCGCGAGATTGTTGCGGTCCAGTTCCGTGCGTCCCTGCGCCTCGCCAAACTCGCGGGCAGTCGCCTCCAGCGCGCCGCGCAGCCCGTCGATGTCCGCAAGGCCGGGGGTGGCGAGCGACGCACGCAGGCTGTCGAACTGGGCAGCCTGCGCTTCGATCTGTTCGTACATGTAAGTCTCCGCAATAAATCGATGAACCTTGGGGCGCCGCGCGCTCATCCCTGCGGCGCATGGCGCGCAGAAAGACTGGCGGCGGCGGGCAGCGGCGTGAACATGACGCCCTGAGCGACGTCCCATGTCACCTCTGCGCACTGCTGCTGGCGTCGGCGTGTGCGGCCCGGGGCACTTGCGCGACCTTCCCGGCCGCCATGCCGGCTATGTGCCGGGGCGCAGCCGGTTCGAGCGACGCGTCGCCCAGCACAGCATTGTCGGTAGCCGCGGGTGCTCGCACCGGCGCGCCGCCCGGATTCGCGTAAGCGCCGGCAGGATCGGCATTGACTTCAGCTTCAGCTTCGGCTTCGGCTTCGGCATTGGCGTTGCCGGTGCCGGTGCCGGACGCGAAGGGAGAACCGCTCGCGGGATCGCTGGATGCAAGCGTTCCAGGCAAGTCCACCGCGAAGATGTGCTTGATGCCATCGGGCGTTTCCGCATATCGCACGTCGTCCGATGAAACCATTTCCGAGTAGCTTGCTACCGCCGATTCCGGACCCGGCCGCGAAACCTGGTCCGCCTGGACCAGCAGCGCCTTGACATTCGAATCGAGATCCGAGCGCACGCGCGCCACGGCGGCATCGAGCTGGGTCTTGTCGGCCACGTGGCCCGAGATCACGAAGCGGCCATTGCCGGCGTAGGAAACTGCAGCGCCGGCCACGCCGAGCGAATCCTGGATGCTGCGCACGTCTTCCTGGGCGACGTCGTATTTGCGCACGATGCCGTCCGGCGCAACGCGTGCAAGCAGAGCACGCACGGCGGCGTCGTCGCTGGTGCTTGCGACCATGCCGGTCACCACCACGCTATTGCCAAGCGGGGCCGCATGCAATCCGGCAAGGTGCGACTCGGCCAGTGCCTGCGATATCCGCAACGTGCGGTCGTTGGCGCTTGGGGGAAACGCTGCGTCGCTGATCTGCATGGTGATCACGAGCGCGCCTGCGGTGATCACGCCGCCAAGCAGCACACCGGCCGCAACCGCCGTTAGCTGACGGCGCCGGCGCCGCTGCTGCCTCAGTGAGGCCAGTTGCGATTTCACCGGGCTGGCAAGCAACATGGAAAGCAGGTCCAGGTCAGAAGGCCAGGCCGTGTCTTCGGGGCCGAGACATAGCACAGTATCGTCGAACTGGACCGGCACGAAGTCAATCAGCAGGACCGCGTCCGCTTCGGCATCGCCGGGCAGATCGCGCGAAATGCTAACGACGCCGGTTTCATCGACATCGAGATGCGCGTCGGGACCTTGCCAGTCGGCGAGGTGTATGTCCGCGTCGTCGTCCGGGCCAACGCGGTACCGCCCTGGCGTGAGCGGCAACGACCCGCCTGCATGGATACCCGTCAGTATTCGGAGAACTTTCATCGCGTGTCCTGCATTGCGGTTCAGTGGCGGCGGGGGCGCGGGATGGCTTGCGCGGGCCCGCTGGCCGCGTGCGCGGGGGAGTGTGTCGAGAGTGGCCGGTGTCAAATGTAGCGATTCGCGATCGCGCTCACTCAAGGCTATACGAAGCGCGCACCGCGCAGGCGAAGCTTTGCGACTGTCAGCGGCGAGTGCCTCGTGCGCCCGGGCCGGCGCCGCCCGCCGCCGATGCCGGTCGCGGCTTATCCGCCTGTAGTTCCTCGTGTGTCGTGCGCGTTGCGTGCAAGCCGATGACCGCTTCCTGCATGCCGATACGAGAAATCGATTTGTCGAGCGAATCGTTCGCCGACGGCCGGTCGCCATTGAGCCATATGAGCGGGGCCAGCAAACGAGCGTCGCGAACCCGTTCGCCCCAGGCGTAGGGCGCGTCTTCATCCTTTACCTGACGCGGGCAGGGATCGGTCGTGGTTGCGGTAAGCGTACTGCCGGCGTGAACAGCGTTGCCTGCCGAAGCTGCGCCCATACGCGTGGCGGCACGTTGCTTCGTCAGTTCGACGAAGGGTCCGAGTCCCGCGGCCGGCTGTGCGCCATTGCGGCGCCTGAACGCAAGCCAGCGCCGGACTTGCTGGATCATGCCGAGATGAAAGGCCGCAGACGGATCGGCCGAGAGCCAGTCGACGATATCAAGCAGGCCGTGGCCCCAGACGTCTCGCATGGCACTTGAATGCCGGGGATCGTCGCTGGCTGCATCGAAGCAGGCGGCGATGGCAGCGAGTGGCCAGGCGGTGCCGGTCTGCTTTATCGTTTCGCTTGCCGCTCCTGACGGACACGCATCGTGCCTGTCGGCCGGCTGGCGCTCGCGCTGTTGCTGACTGCCGCCGCCAGTTCCGCCACCACGGGTGCCTTGCTCGCCGCCGTCGTGCGGTCGCTGGCTCTTGCGCACCGACCCGCCCGTGGCCTTGACACGCAGCTTCTTGCGGTGCTCCGGCGAGCCGCCTTCGTCCGAGGGGCCTCCGCCTTCGTCCTGAGCATGGCAGCCCTGGCCGCCACGGCCGGCCTGACGCCGTGCCACATCCGCCTCACGCGGATGAAACATGCTGCCTTTGGAGCCGCCGCTTTCCTCTGCGCCGCCTGCATGTTCGCCATGGCGGGGGCGCCGCATGACCAAGCGCAGCCACCCGGGCCGCAGCAGATTCCGGGTGTTGATCGAGCGGATTTGCCTCGCATGCTCCAAATTGCCGCCATAGGCATAACTGGTGCCGTGATGCAGTGTCGCAAAGCGCATGCCTTTGTGCGTGGCCTGCGAGTGATCGAGGCGCTGCGCCTCGCCGGCACGCTGGGTTTCCGCCGCGCGCCGCGCCTCCGAATGACGTTGCGCTTCGGCGGCCGCTGCGGCATCCTGCGATCCGATCCATGTCATCGATGTCCTCCTGTCAGCGGCGCGCTATTGCGGTAGCACCGCGCTCATCATCTGGTCGGCGAAATGCAGGACGGTGGCGCCCGACAGCGGCGCGACGATGACAATCGTGACGGTGACCGCGATGATTTTTACCGCATGCGAGATCGACTGGTCCTGCATAGATGTGATCGCCTGCAGGAACGACACGCCCAGCCCGACCAGCGCGGCCACCACCACTGTCGGCAACGACACGGTCAGGCAGAGCAGCATGCCCTGCATGGTGTACTGCATCAGCGTGTCCATTTGCATGGCGGATTTTCTATCGATAGCTCATTACGAGCCCGTGGATGAGCGTCGACCAGCCGTCCATCGCCACGAACAACAACAGCTTGAACGGGATCGCGACGTTGGTCGGCGTGATCTGGTTCAGCCCCATTGCAAGCAGCACATTTGCGATAATCAGGTCGACCACGATAAACGCGATATACAGCATGAAGCCGATCTTGAACGCATCGGTGAGTTGAGTCAGCGCGAAGGCGGGTGCGAGCACGATCAGGTCGTCCTCTTTGAGCGCCTGCGCTTCCTGCTTGGGCCACACCATGTTGGCGGAACGCACGAAAAAGCGCTTCTCGCGTTCCTGCGCGTGCGCCTTGAGAAACGCGCGGAACGGCTCCTCGGTTGCGTCGAAGATCTGGATCATCGCCTGCGAGGATTGCGGCGCGATCGACTGGCTTTGCAGCTGCTTGCTGGCGGCAATGCCAATGGGCGCCATGACATAGATCGACACCAGGATCGCGATACCGTTGAGCACCATGTTGGGTGGCACCTGCTGCACGCCCAGCGCGTTTCGCAGCAGCCCGAGCACCACCACGACCTTGGCGTACGACGTCACAACCATCGCCACGAACGGGATCACGCTGATGACGACGATTGCCAGCAGCAGCCCGGTGATGTCGCTAAACTGGACCATCGGCGGACCTCGGACGCCCCGCGGCGCAGTGCGCCATGCGAATGATTCGCACGCCAAGGTGCTCGCCGACCGTCACCAGTTCGCCGTACCCGATCGTGCGCCCATGCACGACGAGACGCAGCCGCGCGTCGGCAAACGGCACGGGAAACTCGACCACGTAGCCGGGCCCAAGGGTGGAGAGTTGTGCAAGCGGCATGGCGACCGTATCGATTTCGAATTGCACGGGCAGTTCCAGCTCGCCAACCCGGATAAGGTCATCGGCTTGATTGACGGTGGCGGCTGCATCGACAAAAGCCGAGTCCAGCTTGTCTGACATGTACGGCTCCTTGGCGAGGATGGGCGTTGGCCCGTCGAATTGCACGGCGGCGCACAGGCGCTTGAGCCCCGGCGTGCCCCATACGGCCACGGCGCGCGGCGCTGGCGCGCCGTGGCCAGCGGGATCCGGCGCGGTTTCGTGCGAGGCGAGGATCTGAGCGTCGAATCCAGGAAAGAGGGCGCGCAGCAGGACGTCGCCCGGAGACAGTTCCTGAAGGGTGGCGACTGGCAGCGCCTTGACGCCGAGCACAATGCTGCCCGGTAGTAGCAGGTCATAAAAAAACGTCACTGGCGAGATGCGCGCGACACAGGCGTCAAAGACCATGAGCGCGGCGCGCGGCAGCGACAGCAGATGTTCGTAGCGTTCTGGCGCGCGGCTGGTGGCGCCTCGCACGGGGTCCGCCAGCGCATAAGCGAGTTGCACGACTGGTCCCGCATCGCGGCTTGCAAGACTCCCGCGTGAGATGTCGACAAGACGTGCATCGACAAAACCAAGAACCATCATGCGCGTCAGCAGCGGCTCGACAAGCAAGCCCGCCACCGCCAGCGTGAGCGCGTCACGCGTGCGCGAGGCAGCTGCGTCCGGTGCGGCAGCTGCCGGAGCGCTCATGCTGCCGCCCAGCGCGATGCGCAGCGAGGGATATTGTTCAAGGTCGACTTCGAGCAGCGCTTCCGCCCGCGCGGCGGGATTGTCCGCCACGCTGAACGCGAGGCGTAGTAACGCCGGGTCGCGTGCTCGCGACCCGGCGCTCGCCTGTTCGCCTGCCGCGAGTACTTCAATGGCGATTAGCTGCGCGCCGCCTTGAGCGGCGCAATCCGCAAGCCGAAGATCGCACAGCGACTGTAAGAAGGGCAGCAGTTCATGACTGACAGGCGTGAGCCTGAGCGCGGCAACGGGCATTGCCGGGCCGGCGGCGTTGACGGCGCCGGCCGCCAGATCGGTTGCCCCGGCCCCGCGCCGATGCACAAGCGCCGCGTGCACGACCGGCCTTGGGCGCGAGTCATCGTCAAGTTCCGGCATCGAAGCGGCCATTGGCTTCAGCCCCGCTTACCAGACGGTGATCCGAATGTCGCGGATGTTGCCCCAAGCACTGAGTGTTGCATCGAGCTCCCGTTCAAGCATTGCACTGTGGTCCAAGAGTAGTTGCCTGGCCGCGGGATCCGCCACATCGAAGCGAAGCTGCATGACGAAACGCGAAAGCGTGAGGTAGAGCGTGGTGTGAGAAAATTGCGTCTCATCGAGTGGCATGCGCACGTCCCAGTTGCCCGCTGCCGCGATGGCGCGGTCGTTGGCGAATCCCGCGATCTCATGCGCGAGTGTCCCGACCATGTCGAGCCCCCGTTGCTGGCTCGCGAACACCGAGGCAACCAGCGCCTCGGAGGCATGCTCTACACGCGCTCCCTGGCCGTCGTTGCCCGCGGCATCGGACGAGGCGGGGGCCAGTGCCATGCTGTCAAGGCGCGTATACTTCAGGCCTGCGCTCGGCAGGCACGCGCCGTCGCGCGAAGCCGGCAAGCCGCCGTCGCCTGCTCCGCCGCGATGCGTGCCTGCAGGTTGTACGGCATGCGACTCCCGTCCGACCGGCCGATGCAAACCGGGACCGCCGCGCAACAGGCTCGCGTAATCGAAGTTCGAAGAGCGCTCGGTCTTGCTCCATGCGCTGCCATCGTCTGCGTGATCATCGACCGGAACGACGCGCAGGCGGCGCGAATAGATCGAGGTCATCGCAAGCTCAAAGGCCAACGCGGCCGAGCGGCTTGAACTCGACCTGCTCGCCCAGTTCCTGGTACGAATACACCGCGAGCCAGCCGATGCTCGTCTCGATCATGCGCCGCACGTAACGGCGGATATCCATCGACGTGACGAGCGCCACGCCGCTTTGCGGCGTCTCGCCCACAAATGCCTTGATGCGTTCAGTGAGGGTGGCCATGTGCTCGGGCGGCAGCGCAAGGAAATTGCCGGTGGGCGTCTGCTTGATCGACTGCCGGATATGTTGTTCGACCTGCAGGTCGAACAACACCACGGAAAGTGTTTTGCGGCCCGCGGTCGCACGATGCGCAAGAAAGCGCGATAGGTCGCGGCGCAAGTACTCAGTGAGCATCAGCGTGTCTTTTTCCTTCGGGCCCCATACCATCAGGCTTTCCATGATGGTGGGCACGTTGCGGATCGATACGCTTTCCTCCAGCAAGCGGCGCAGCACGTCGGCGATGCGCTGCAGCGGCAAGCCCTTCTGCACTTCGACGACAAGGCCAGGATACTCGGCGCCGAGCTGATCGAGAATCCACTGCACTTCCTGGATGCCGAGGAAGAGCGGAGCATGCCGGCGCAGCAGCGCCACCGACGCATGTGCGATCACCTGCTCCGCGCGCCATACCGTGGTCTTCGGGGGCACCTGGCGGTCTTCGATCCAGTGCGTGGGAGCGCCGCTGGGTTCGATCGGGTCGCGCGTTTGCGCCTTCGCCATCAGCGCGGCGAGCGCACCGGCGTCCACGGGCGCGCTTGCGGGCATCGACAAATGCAGCGTGTGCGCAGCCTCGGGCAGCATCACCTTGCCGGGCGGCAGTTCAATGCGCAGTTGCGGGACGTCGTGGACCAGGATCTCGCAGGTGGACGGGGGCAATGCGGCATGCGTCCACATGGTGATGCCGGGAAAGGGCAGGCCGAGTTCTTCCTGCAGCGCGCAGCGTTCGAGATCGAACGACTTGTCAAGTGACGGCATGGCCAGCCGCGCGAGCAGGTCCGGCGCAATGCGCACGCCTAGCGCGCAAGTGAATTGCGGCGCGCGCGTGAGGATTGCAGGCGTCTGCGTCCTGGAGCCCGACCGTTGCATGGCATTGAGGCCTTCGTCCTCCTGGGCCGGAGGCTGCGGCGTCTTGCGGTTCAGGCGGAACGCAGAAAACGCCAGCGTTCCCGAGAGCAGCAGGAACAGCGCGGCGGGAAAACCCGGGACAGCGGCGAACGCAAGCAGCAGCGCCGACGCGAAGTACAGCGCGCGCGCACTGGCACCCAACTGGCGGCCGATTTCGTCGCCCAGCGAAATCGGCTTCGAGCGCCGTTCGTCCGAGACCCTCGTGATCATCACGCCTGCCGCTACCGAAAGCAGCAGTGAAGGAATCTGCGAGACCATGGCGTCGCCCACCGATAGCACCGAGAAGCGGTTCGCCGCTTCGCCCGCGCTCATGCCGTGGTACGCGACACCCACGGCGATCCCCGCGACAATGTTGATGGTCGTGATGATGAGGCCTGCGATCGCGTCGCCCTTGACGAACTTCATCGCGCCGTCCATGCGGCCGTTCAGCTGGCTTTCGATTGCAAGCGTCGCGCGCTTCATGCGTGCCTGTTCGCCGGTCAGCAGGTTGGCGCGCAAGTCGGCATCAATACTCATTTGCTTGCCCGGCATGGCGTCGAGCGAAAAACGCGCACTGACTTCCGCCGCGCGTTCGGAACCTTTCGCTATCACAATGAACTGCACGGTCGTGATGATGCCAAACACCACCAGCCCGACCACCAGGTTGCCGCCTACCACCAGCTCGCCGAAACTGTCGATGATATGGCCAGCCTCGGCGTCCAGAAGGATCGATTTGGTGGAGGCAATGTTCAGCGACAGCCGGTAGAGCGTGGTGAACAGCAACAGCGTCGGAAACGCGGAGAGCGAGAGCACGTTCGGCACGTAAAGCGTGATCATGAGCAGTGTCACGCTGATCGCAATGTTGATTGCGAGCAGGATGTCGATCAGTGCGGGTGGCAACGGCAGGATCATCAGCGAGATGATCGCGACGATCATGGCCGCGATACCGAGTTCGCCCCCGGCGGGCAGTTTGAACGCTTTCAACATGACAGGTCCGTGGAGTCGCCGGAACGGAAGGTGGCGGTTCCGGTGTCGCCGCGCTGCGCTCCGACGGCATTGACCCAGCGAAGTATCGCCGCCACGGTTTCAAACAGTTCCTCGGGAATAGGCTGGTCGATGCCGATCTTGTAGAGCGCGCGCGCGACGGGAGGATTGCCAATGATCGGCACGCCCGCATCATGCGCCTCGCCGCGCAGCCTTGCAGCCCGTTCGTTCATGCCTTTTGCGATCACGCGCGGCAACGGATGTTCGTCGGGTGCATACCGCAGTGCGACTGCATAGTGTGTCGGATTCACGAGCATCACATCAGCCTGCGACACGGGCGCCTGCACCGCCGTCTCCAGGAGTGATCGCACAATCCGCCGGCGTTCGCGCTTGATGCGCGGATCGCCCTCGAGCTGCTTGTTTTCATGCTTGACTTCGTCCTTGCTCATCATCAGCCGCTTGATGAACATCATCGACTGCAGCTTGACGTCTGCGCCGCCGGTCAGAAGCAGGATCGCCGTCGCGGTGACCAGCAGGCGCACCATGATGTCCCACATCAACAGCACGAGCCCCGGCAATGGCCGGTATAGCGATCCCACGATCAGCGGGAACAGCCGCTTGATGGTGACATACATGGCTGCCCCCATGAGCACAGCCTTGATGATCATCTTCGCCATGTCGATCAGGGTCTTGACGGAAAAAATACGCTTGAGGCCGGTCATTGGATGGACGGCGGTCAGGTTTGGCGTCACGGGTTTCATCGCGATCTTGAAGCCGACCTGCGCGCCGCAGGCGAGGATCGCCGCGAGCGCTGCCGCGCACACGCAGGGAATGATCACGACCAGCGCCGCTCCGCCGAGCTTGAACAACTGTGCGTAAAGCTTGGTGTCCGAATGATCGGCATCGACGAAGACGGTCGCGAGCGCGATCAAGCCGCGAAACGCGTCGTTGAGATGGCTTGCGCCCGCTGCGAGCAGCAGGACCACCGCTGCCATGCTGACGGCCGAAACCAGATCCGCGCTATGTACGGCCTGACCGTCATTGCGCGCGTCCGCGAGCTTCTTGCGAGTGGGCTTTTCAGTCTTTTCGTCGGTCTGGCTCATGAAACGGCTCTGTGAACGGCGGGAGGATGCCGGGAAAGATGTGGCGCCGGCGCTTAGCCGGGATGGGCCGGAAGCGTGACCGACGTTACCGCGCCCTGCTTGCGCCGGCCGGTATGCAGGCGAAGCGAGCGCATGCGAGGCGAAGCACGCCGGGCGCTTCGGGTGTGCTGCGTTTGCTTCGCGTCGGTGCTGCGAGGCGGTGTTGCCAGTTGCTATGGTCTTTCGTACCGGCCCGAAGTCATCAAGGAGTCAGCAGCCGTGAACGCCAGCAAACCGGAGTACCTGAACTGCAGTGCCGAAATTGTCGGCGGATTGATTGAAACGTTGTGTGTGGCGCTGTTCGAAAAGTTTCCTAGACCTTCGGCGGATCGTGAAGACGTTGGTCTTGTGCTCGATGCACTGCATGTGTTGCGCCCTGATGTCCCCGAAGTGGATGCGCTAGACGGCATCCTGCAAATCGTGAATGGCAATTGGGATGATGCGATCCATATCCTTCACCAGGTCGTGGCGCGCGCGCCAGGCTTCCTGTATGCGAAGTCGTTGCTTGCTTTCAGCCTTGCCGCAAAGGGCGACCCGCATTGGCGCCAGTGCGCGGGCGAAGTGATCGAGAGTGACGCGGCGGGCGGAGACGCGGACAAGCTAATGCGCGCGCTGATTGCCCGGGACGACCTGATGGCCGCGCAGCGGGCCGGTCAATTGAACGGCAAGTTTGTCATGCCCGATTCGGTTGCGGCAATGATCGACATGGCGCGAGCACCAGCGGACGCACGAGGCACGCCGAATAGCGCAGGCAGCGGCCAGAAGGCAGGCGCGGCGGCCGAAGGCGCGCCATACCAGGGCTTTATCGGCGCGTGAAAGCGAGACGCCGAGCATCGTCTGGTGCAGGTTTGAAGATCGTTTCACGTGAACACGGCGCCAACGCCATGGCAATGTGTCGGGAGATACCCATGAGTATCAGTATTGAAGCCCTGCAAATGCGGGCCGCACTCGATTCGCTCGCGCAGGGCGGGAGCAAGGGCGGGACGACGCCGGCGGAGCTGGCCAGCCGCTTCGAGTCGATGATGCAGGGTGCGCATCTTGAAGCACCGGCCGCGAACACGCCCAGCGGCATGCAGACCGCCGCGAAGGTCCTGGCCACCCAGGATGCAGAACTGCAGCGCATTCCTGTCGACGCCCAGGCGTTCGTCCAGGCGGCGCCAACGATGTCGATGCAGCAACTATCGGCGAGCGCCACAACGCTGATGCTGAATATGTCGACCGCGCAGCTTGATCTGCAGGCGAAGATGGGCGTGGTCCAGTCGACCAAGTCGGCAATCGAGACACTGATGAAGAACCAGTAATTCCGCCTCCGGCTTGCAACGGCTGGTTGGGTCATCACTCAGAAAACTGCAGGGAATGCACATGGTGGAACCAAGCACGCTGCGCCCCGTAAGTAGATGGCTGTTGTGCGCGCTTGCGCTCTGCATGCTTCTCGGCGGCTGCAAGAAGCAGTTGTACGGCAAGCTGGCCGAGCAGGATGCCAACGAGATCCTCGTAGCGCTGCTCGAGCATGGCGTGGATGCGGGCAAGGAGACGCCAGACAGCGGCAAGACCTGGTCGCTGCAAGTGGATGACAGCCAGGTGGTGCAGGCCATTCAGGTGTTGCGCGCGGCTGGTTTGCCGCGCAGCAGTTACGACAACCTCGGCGAGTTGTTCAAGAAGGACGGCCTGTTGTCCACGCCGACCGAGGAGCGCGTGCGGTTCATCTATGGCATGTCGCAGGAACTTTCGTCGACGTTATCGAAAATCGACGGCGTGCTGGTCGCACGCGTACAGATCGTGCTTCCGAACAACGATCCGCTCGCGCAAATCATCAAGCCGTCGTCGGCGGCGGTGTTCATCAAATACCGGCCGGACGCGGATGTCGGCGCGCTGGTGCCGCAGATCAAGACACTGGTCATGCATAGCGTGGAAGGCCTGAATTACGAAGAAGTCAGCGTGACCGCGGTGGCAGCCGACCCGCTCGACGTGGCCCGCATCAAAAGCGCTTCCGGCACCCCGGCATGGGTGATTGCGGCTATCGTGGGCGGCTGTCTCGTGGTTGCGCTCGCATTGCTGGTGGTGGCGCGGCGCAGCGTGCAGTTGGGCAGCGAGCCCGCGACGGACGCAGAGAAGGGTACGGGCGGGAGTCTGGTCGGGCGCGTGCGCCGGATTCTCGGACGCGTGCCTGCGCGGCCGGCAGGATGAGCGGCGCGGCCGGATGCCGTCTGCAATGACAAATGACACGATACCTCGCCAGCGCGCGTGCGCCGCGTTCGCAAACCCGATTGCATACCGGACTGCAAACCAGGAGTGACGCGACCATGAGCGCGCGGCTCAACCAACCTTTCATACGCGCGGCGGCAGCGCTGCGCGCTTATCGCGCCAACGCTGGCGAAGCTGCGCGCTGGATGCATCCGTCCTGGACGCTGTTCCTGCTCGCGCTCGACGCGGCGCAGCTCGCCGAATGGAACCGCGCGCTTGCGCAGTCGTCGCCTGCTGCCGTGGAGCGTGTGTCGCTTGCTTTGTGCGCAAGCGCGGGCGTGGCCGCGCCGTCTATCGAAACACTCTCGCAGCCGGCCTTGCGTCCCCGGCCACAAGGCGCGAGCCCCAATCCGTCGCTGATCGACGTGGTTCCTGCCGTCACCGGACTGCAGGTGCTGCGCATGCGCGCGCTGTCGTTCAGGCGCACGGAAGTGCGCCGTCTGATCGACCGGCGCTCGCGCAAGCAACTCTCCGCGTGGGCCGGGTGCTCAGTCGATTCGCTATGGCACGACGCGCATCTTGCCGAGGCTCCGGATATTGCACGTCTTGGCATGCGGGCGCGGATCATGCCGCTGGGCGAACTGGACGCAGATGCACTTTCGCTCGAAGGCCTGATGCTGATACAGCGCGACCTCGAAATGCAGGTGTCCCCCTGTCCGCTGCTGGGCTTGGCGTTGCCGCGCATGCAGCATCCGCCCGCATGGATTACCGGCATGCCGCGCGAGATCGATTCACCGGGTACCGCGCGGCTATTTGCGCGGCTGCCGGAACTGCTACCGGAGTGGGCATGGCTATTTGGTTGAGAAACACTCGTCAATTGCAGGACGGCGCCACTGATGATCCGGGCAGCACGCGTGTGGGCGCTGCAGCGGAGATCATGGGCGCAGCGGAATTCGGCGCGCTGGTCGCGCTCGACGAAGGCTTCCGAGCGCTGCGCAGCGAACGCGAGGCAGTGCTGGCTGCGGCGCGAGAGGAAGCAGCAAGGCTTGTCGATGCGGGCCGTGCGGAGGCGGTCGAGTTGATCGAACAGGCGCGCCGCGAGCGCGAGACGGCAGAGGCGGAAGGTTATCGCGAAGGCGAGCAGCGCGCGCTCGCAGACTGGTTCGAGCGCACCGCGCAAGAAGGCGACGCACATGCGCGGTTGCTCGGACGCATGCGCGAGCGCCTGGCAGCCGTCGTGTCGATTGCTGTCGAAAAGGTGGTGAGGGTCGAGCAGCGCGGCCTGTTGTTTGAAAGGGCGCTTCTGGAAGTCGACCGCATTGCAGGCGGCGCGACCTATCTGAACATCGCCGTGCATCCTGACGACCACGATCACGCCCGCATTGCTTTCGACCGGCTAGCCGTGCGTTGGCGGGAAGTAGGGCAGGCGTTTCCGATGTCCATCGTGGCGGACGGGCGGCTTGCGCCGGGCAGTTGCATCGCAGAATCGGATTTCGGCACGGTCGACGCCAGTCTCGAAACGCAGCTGTGTGCAGTGCGCACTGCGGTGTCACGGGCGCTCAAGCGCGCCGTCCTGGACGCAGAGCAACACAGCTCGGGCGCGCTGGAGGAAGGGGATGCGCCGAGCGACCAGACAAGCGAGGCGCACAGCACATGAACCAGCCCTGGCTTCCTCCCGAGGCGGACTTCAGCCTTTTCACCGACGAAATCGAGCGTGAGCTGCTCGAGGCGCCGGGCATCGTGCGAACAGGCAAGGTGGTCGAGGTGGTCGGCACGCTGATCAAGGTATCGGGGCTTGACGTATCGCTCGGCGAGTTATGCGAGCTGCGCAACCTGGCTGACGGGCAGGTGCAGCACGCGGAAGTTACTGGCTTCACGCGCGACCTCGCGCTCCTCTCTCCATTCTCGCGGCTTTCCGGTATTTCGCGGTCGACCCAGGTGTTCGGCCTCGGCCGGCCGCTGGAAGTCGGCGTAGGCGACGCGCTGCTCGGCCGCGTGATCGACAGCCTGGGCGTGCCGCTCGATGGTGGTCCGCCGATCGAAACCAGCGACACGCGCCCGGTGTTCGGTAGGCCGCCGCCTGCCATGGGCCGCCGCCCGATTACGCAGCCTCTTACTACCGGCGTGCGCCTGGTGGATGGCCTGATGACGCTGGCGGAGGGCCAGCGCGTAGGCATCTTCGCACCCGCGGGCGTGGGCAAGAGCACCTTGCTCGGCATGTTCGCGCGCGGCACCGAGTGCGATATCAACGTGATCGCGCTGATTGGCGAACGCGGACGTGAAGTCCGCGAATTCGTCGAGGAGATTCTGGGGACGGACGGAATGGCCCGCTCCGTGGTCGTGTGCTCGACCTCGGACCGCTCTTCCATGGAGCGCATGAAGGCCGCGTATGTTGCAACTGCAGTTGCCGAATATTTTCGCGACCGGGGCCAGCGGGTCCTGCTGATGATGGACTCGCTTACCCGATTTGCTCGCGCGGGCCGCGAGATCGGCCTGGCCGCCGGCGAGCCGCCCGCACGGCGCGGTTTTCCCCCTTCGATCTTCGCTGATTTGCCGCGCTTGCTGGAACGCGCGGGGATGGGCGCGGGAGAGCATTCAGGCTCGATCACGGCGCTTTACACCGTACTTGCCGAGGACGAGAGCGGGACCGATCCGGTGGCCGAGGAAGTACGCGGCATTCTCGATGGCCACATGATCCTCTCGCGTGAGATCGCAATGAAGAACCGTTATCCCGCCATCGACGTGCTGGGCAGTCTCTCGCGGGTGATGCCGCGCGTGGTGCCCGCACACACGCTGCAAGCGGCCGGGCGGGTGCGCGAAATGCTGGCGAAGTATCGCGAAGTCGAGATGCTGCTGCAGATCGGCGAATACCAGGCGGGCAACAATCCTGTCGCCGATGAAGCGATTGCCAAGCGCGCCGCGCTGGAAGCTTTTCTCACGCAAGGCACCGATGAATTCACACCGCTTGAGCGCACCCGCGCCAGCCTCGCCGAACTCGGCGCACCAGCGCTATGAACGATCGCCGCATCGTGGCGCTCGAACTTTCCGCGCGTCGCCGCCAGCGGCTGGACGACGTTTTGCGTGGCACGCTCCAGCAGCAGCGCGAGGGACAGGCGCAGCAAGTCGCGCTGTGTGTCGCATGGCAGCGTCAGGCCGACAGCAGCGCCGCGGCGCTGCTCGAGCGCAACGAACGCCTGGATGCGCTCACGTGCGGAACCCGGGCGTTTTCTATCGAAGCGCTCAATGAAGCGCAGCGTTACCTACAGCGCGTGGCCGAGCTCCATCACATGAACCTGTCCGCTCTCGAACGGCAGCAGGCAGAACTGGCGCAATGCGACGCTGCGATTGCCCGGACTCGCCAGCAGATCGCGAGCAACCGCATGTGTATCGATCTGGTCAAGGACCGTGCGAGTCGCATACAGCGCGAGATCGACAACACGGCAAGCGATGGCGCTGACGACGAGTCGCAGGAGAATGCCGTTGGCCGCGTGCTGCGCGCGCGGAGCGTGCCCGTGTGAATTCAATTGCCGCGCTCCCGCCAATCGTCGAACTGATCGGCGGCTATCTGATCCTGATAGGGCTGTGTGCGCTGCGCCTGTTTGTCACCTTCTACATATTTCCGCCAACTGGCCACACCGTGCTGCAAGGCCTCGTCCGGACCGCACTTGTCATACTGTTCAGCGCTTACGTTGCGTATGGCCAGCCGGGCGATTTCATTGGCACCCTGCATGGCGCGCTGCTGGTCGAAGTGGAGATGCGCGAAATTCTGATCGGCCTCGTGATCGGCTTCGCTGCGTCCGTAGTGTTCTGGGTCGCGGAAGGCGCAGGCACTTATATTGATGACCTGGCCGGTTACAACAACGTGCAGATCAGCAACCCCACGCGGCCCGAAACTTCCACTCCTACCGCCACGCTGCTCGGCCAGGTTGCGATCACCGCGTTCTGGGCGTTCGGCGGCATGACCTTTCTCCTCGGAACGGTGTACGAGTCGTATAACTGGTGGCCAGTTTCGGCAGCGTCGCCCAACGTCTCGAACATCATTGAAGCGTTCACCATGCGCGAAACCGACACGCTCATGCAACTGGTCGCCAAGCTCGCCGCGCCTATGATGCTGATCCTGCTGCTGATCGATTTCGCCTTCGCCTTCGCAGTCAAATCGGCGGCAAAGTTCGACCTGGCGACCTTGAGCCAGCCCGTCAAGGGAGCGATGACCTTGCTAATGCTGGCGCTCTTCGTTGGCCTCTTTGTGGATCAGGTCAAGAATCAGCTCAATCTGCGAGACTTCTCGGCCACAATGCAGGCACTTTCGCAGAGGGCAGGCGCCGACAAACCTGACGCCGCGTCGGGCGCCCGGCCGCCAGCCTTGACAAATCCGGCAACAAAAACTCAATAGTTCTCAAATTGTCATCGGAAGTGAGACTTTTTGAGAGTTTCGATTCAACTCTCCGTTACATTGACTGCCATCCGGAATGACACGCAGCCAGCGCATCACCAGGAGCACAGCCATGTTCTCGACACTGTATTTTCCATTTGTCGCCACCATTT